>JADGGD010000134.1 GCA_019690095.1 Chloroflexota bacterium | reverse complement strand
TCCCCGACCGCCCCGGGGCGGATCGTCCTGGCCTACTACGTGCCCTACGACTCGACCTCCTGGGCCTCGCTGGAGGCCCACGCCGACCAGATCGACTACCTCGTCACCCAGACGATCTCCGTTGACCTCTGCGCCGGGCTCGCCACCCAGGACGACCGCACCCTCCTGGCCTTCGCCCAGGCACGTGGGGTGCGGGTTCTCCCCTCGCTCTTCACCTTCAGCCAGGCCATCAACCACCGCCTCCTCACCGACCCGGCCACGACGGCGCGCACGGTCCAGACCCTTGTTGACTACGTTGCCGCTGAGGGCTATGCCGGCCTCGATGTCGATCTGGAGGACATCGCCCCGGCCGACCGGGCCGCCTTCACCGCCTTCGTCGGCCGCCTCGCCGACGCCCTCCACGCCCGGGGGAAGCTCCTGACCATGGCCGTCGCACCGAAGGCGCGTGAGACGACCGCCGGCCTGGCTGCCGCCTACGACTACGCCGCCCTCGGCCGGCACGTGGACCTGATGACGGTGATGACCTACGACTACTCCTGGGCCGGCGGCCCGCCCGGCGCGATCGCCCCGTATGCCTGGGTGGACCAGGTCATCGGCTACGCGACCGGCCAGGTCCCGCCGCACAAGGTCTTGCTCGGCGTGGGCTTCTACGGCTACGACTGGAACGTGACGAGCGGCGGACGGGCCCGGGCCCTGCGCTATCCCCAGGCCGCCGCGCTCGCCGCGCGGTACGGCACCCGCATCGGCTTCGATCCTGCCCTCGGCGCGGCCACCTTCGCCTACATCGGGCACGCTGGCGACCCGCCGGTGCCGGACCCGCGGCCCCCGTTCCCGGCCCACGACATCCGGCACCGTGCGCCGCCCGTCTGCACCATCCCCACCCCCACGCCCGCGCCTGCCCGGGGGCCCTCCTGGACGATCGCCGGCCAGCACGTCATCTGGATCGAGGATGCCCGGAGCTTCGCCGGGCGGCTCGCCCTGGCCGACCGCCACCACACCGGGGGGATCGGCGCCTGGCGGCTCGGTCAGGAGGATCCGGCCATCTGGGCGGCGATCGCCGCCTGGCGGCGCGCCCCGGCCTCCTCCACCCCCACGCGGGGCGCGGGCTAGCCCGCGGCCGCCGTCCCAGTCCGGGGGCAGGGCACAGGATGCGGTTGACCGGCGGAGCGGCGTAGGATATATTACGCCGCAACAGGAAAACACAGAGGAGAGATGGTACGATGCCGCGAACGGGGGCCTTCGCCCGTCGACGCTTCCTCCAGATGGCCGGCGTGACCGCCGTGAGCTCGGCCCTGGCCGCCTGCGGCGGCTCTCCGCCGCCCGCCGCTCCGACCGCCGCACCCACTGCCCCGGCCGCAACCGCGACCGCCGCGCCCACTGCCCCGGCGGCCCCAGCAACCAGCGCGCCCGCGGCGGGCTCGCCCACCGCCGCGGCGACCCCCGCACCCGCCGCCAGCCCGACCGGGATCGTGACGCCGCAGGGACGGACCCTCCCGCCTGATGCCGCGCCGCTGGACCAGCAGGTCTACTACGAGAACGCCACCGAGCCCAAGCACCTCGATGTGGTGCGCGACATCTACAGCGCCGCGGCTGTCCTCAACTGGGGTGGCGAGCCCATGCTCCGCCTCGACGAGAACTATCAGATCGTCCCCGCCCTCGCCGAGTCCTACTCCGCTGGACCGAACGCCGAGTACTTCGACTTCGTCCTCCGCAAGGATGCCCGCTGGAGCGACGGCACGCCGATCACCCCGGAGGACTGGGTCTTCACCTTCCGCCATGCGGCCGATCCCAAGCTAGACAACCCCTGGGCCTTCTTCTACTACGCCATCAAGGGCGTGAAGGCATACAAGGAGGGCACCGGCCGGGCCGAGGACATCGGTGTCGTCAAGATCGACGACCGCACGGTGCGCATCTACGGCGACGGCCCGGCCCCCCAGATCCCTGCCCTGATGACCTACCAGGCCTCGGTGCCGGCGCCCCGCCACCGGGCCGAGAAGGATCCCCTCCACTGGGCCGATACCGTTGACGGCTACGTCTCCTCCGGCCCCTTCAAGCTGGTGAAGTGGATCCACAACCAGCGCATGGAGTGGGAGATCAACCCCTACTACAACGGGCCGCACAAACCCGGCGTCCAGCGTGTCGTCCAGCTCCTCGGTGCTGGCGGCGGCTGGTTCAACGCCTGGCTCAACAAGGAGATCGATCTCCTGCCGATCCTCCAGCCCGCCGAGCTCACCCAGGTGCGCGCCAACGCCCAGCTCAAGGACCTGCTCCACTCCTTCCCGGACTTCGAGACCAAGTACGTCTCCTTCGATACCTTCCACCCGCCCTTCAACAACCGCAAACTGCGTCAGGCGCTCTCCCACGCAGTCGACCGCGACACTCTCTGCACAAAGGTGCTCCAGGGGACGAACATCCCGGCCTACTCGATGCTGCCGCCCGGCTTCCCGGCCTATAATGCCGCCCTGCGCTCGATCCAGACGTTCGATCCGGAGCAGGCCCGCGCGCTTCTCGCCGAGGCGGGCTACCCTGGCGGGAAGGACAGCCACGGCACTCAGCTGACCCTCGACCTCTATGCCGAGGGGAACGACATCAAGGCCCAGTTCCTCCAGGAGCAGTGGCAGTCCCTCCTGGGCATCAAGGTCAACGTGAAGCCGGTCGAGGGAACGGTCTGGAAGAAGATGCGCTCAGCGCACCAGATGCCCCTCTTCATCAACCGCTACGAGTATGACTACATCGACCCCTCCAACCTCCTGACCTCGATCTGGAAGAGCACGAGCGACAAGGGCTCGCCGACCAACTCCTGGAAGAACGACGAGTTCGATCGGCTGGTCACCGCGGCCGGCCGCGAGCAGGACGCCGAGAAGCGCATCTCCCTCTATCAGCAGGCCGAGCGGATCCTGGTCGAGGACGTGGGCGGCATCTTCCTCACCCACATGCTGATCTTCCAGGTCTGGTGGCCCTACGTCACCGGCATCCCCGCCGACCGGAACGGGAACGTCGCTTTCCACTACCTCGACATCTCCCGCTTCCAGATGTACATGCGCCGGGACGTCGGCCAGCTGCGCACGCCGCACTGACACCGGGGCGCCGTGGCCGATCTCCTGCTGGAGGTCTGCGATCTGACGACCCGCTTCTTCGTCGAGGGGCGGGTCGTCCACGCGGTGGAAGGAGTATCGTTCACCCTGCGGGCCGGCGAGATTCTCGGCATCGTGGGCGAGTCGGGCTGTGGCAAGAGCGTGACCGCCCTGTCGATCCTGCGTCTGGTGGACGAGCCAGGGCGCATCGTCGGGGGCAGGGTGCTCTTTCACGACGAGGGTCGCGTGCTGGACCTGCTCACGCTCACCCCGCGCCAGCTGCAGGCAGTTCGCGGCGGCAAGATCGGGATGGTCTTTCAAGACCCCATGACCTCCCTGAACCCCGCCCTGACGATCGGCGATCAGATCGCCGAGCCCCTGCGCGTGCACCGCCGCCTCTCGCGGACCGCGGCACTGGACGAGGCGGCCCGGCTCCTCACACGGGTCGGGATCCCTGATGCCGCCCGGCGCCTCGCCGACTATCCCCACCAGTTCTCCGGGGGCATGCGTCAGCGCGTCATGATCGCCATGGCGATCGCCTGCCGTCCCCGCCTGGTTATCGCCGACGAGCCGACCACCGCCCTGGACGTAACGATCCAGGCCCAGATCCTCGATCTGCTCCGCGAGCTCCGCGCGGAGCTGGGCACGGCGATCATCATGATCACCCATCATCTTGGGGTTATCGCCCAGCTGGCCGACCGGGTTGCGGTCATGTACGCCGGCCGGGTGGTCGAGGTGGCGCCGGTCGCGGAGATCTTCCGCCGTCCGCGCCACCCTTACACACGCGCCCTGCTGGCTTCCATCCCCCGCCTGGGCACCTGGCCCGCTCGCCTGCCTACCATCGAGGGCGCGCCTCCTGATCTGGCCTGCCCTCCCGCGGGCTGTCCCTTCGCCCCGCGCTGCCGCTTCCGCGTGCCCGCCTGCAGTGACCGGCTTCCGCCCCTGGCCGCCGTCGCGCCCGAGCACGAGACCGCCTGCATTGTCGCAGCGGCAGGAGGCCTACCCGATGACTGAGCCGCTCCTCCAGGTCATCGATCTGGAAAAACGCTTCCCGGTGCGCCAGGGCTTCTTCGGCCAGCACCGGTCCTGGCTCATCGCCGTCGATCGGGTGAGCTTCACGATCGCGCGCGGGGAGACGCTCGGGCTGGTCGGCGAGTCCGGCTGCGGGAAGTCCACCCTGGGCCTGACGATCCTCCGGCTCCATGCACCGACCGGCGGTCGGGTGCTCCTCGCGGGGCACGACCTCGCCACAGTGGGCGGCGGCGAGCTCCGCCAGCTCCGCCGGCGCATGCAGATGATCTTCCAGGATCCGCTGGCCGCCCTGGATCCGCGCCTGACCGTCGAGCAGATCATCCGAGAGCCGCTCGACATCCATCGGATCGGCTCGCCCGCCGAGCGGTCCGAAACCGTGCGCTCCCTGGCGCGCACGGTCCGCCTGCCGCCAGATGCGCTCCAGCGATTCCCCGGCGAGTTCTCCGGCGGCCAGCAGCAGCGCATTGGCATTGCCCGGGCCCTCGCCCTCCAGCCGGACCTGCTCGTCTGCGACGAGCCGGTCTCGTCGCTCGACGTATCCGTCCAGGCCCAGATTCTCAACTTGCTCCGCGACCTCCAGGAGCGCCTGGGCCTTGCCTACCTGTTCATCTCCCATGACATTGCAGTGACCGCCTTCATGAGCCGCCGGATCGGCGTCATGTACCTGGGACGGCTGGTCGAGATCGGCCCGGCGCGCGCCATCGTGACCACACCCTGCCATCCCTACACTCGGGCGCTCCTTGCAGCGGTGCCGGAGCCAGATCCGACGCGGCGCCCACCCCGCCGGGCAGTGATCGGCGATCCGCCCAGCCCAATCAACCGCCCGTCGGGATGCCCGTTCCACCCGCGCTGTCCTATCGCCCGGCCCCTCTGTGCGGAGCAGGAGCCCGCCCTGCGCCCCATGGGCCCGGACCACCTGGCCGCCTGCCATTTCGCCTGACCGGAGACGCCCAGATGCTCCGCTACATCCTCACCCGCCTCGCCGGCCTGATCGGCGTCCTGCTCGCTGTATCAGCGCTGACCTTCTTCCTCATGCACGCCATTCCCGGCGGTCCCTTCGATGTGATGGGCGGCGATAAGGCCGTGGCCATCCCGGAGGAGACACGCCGCCAGCTTATGGCCCTCTACGGCCTCGATCGACCGGTCTGGCAGCAGTACCTGATCTTCCTGCGCAATGCGGCTCACCTCGACTTCGGCTACTCCTTCACCAGCAGTGGCCGCACCGTGCTGGAGATCATCCGGGACCAGTGGCCCTACTCGATCCAGCTCGGCCTCCTCACTCTCGCCTTCTCGACCGTGGTCGGCATGGGCCTGGGCATCGGCGCGGGCGTACGCCCCAACTCCTGGATCGACCACCTCGGCACCACCGTCTCGATCGTCTGCCTGGTCGTGCCGAGCTTCGTCTTCGCCGTGCTCCTCCAGTTCGTCTTCGCGGTGAAGCTCCAGTGGGTGCCCACCGGTGGCTGGGACAGCCCCCGCCAGTGGATCCTGCCGGTCCTCGCTAACTCCCTCGGGCCGATCCTGACCCTCCAGCGCTACACCCGGAGCGCGGTCGCCGAGGCACTCCACGCCCCGCACGTGCGCACCGCACGGGCGAAGGGCCTGAGCGGCGCTCGGATCCTCTTCGTCCACGTACTCCGCAACGCCCTGACGCCGATCGTCACCGTGGCGGGGCCGCTGGTCGCCCACCTGATCGTCGGCTCCTTCTTCGTCGAAAGCATCTTCCGCATCCCCGGCATCGGCTTCTACTGGGTCACGGCGATCGCCAATCGCGACTACCCGATGATCATGGCCTCGACGATGGTCTGGACGGTCCTGATCAGTCTGACCTACATGGTGACCGACGTGCTCTATGCCCTGATCGACCCGCGCGTCAGGCTTGTTTCGGAGGCGTAGCATGGCCGTCCCAACGCACGCTGAGCATCCCGCCATCTCCGCGCCCGGCCGCGGTGCCCTTGCCCGGGCCTGGGCACGCTTCCGACGTGATCACCTGGCCGTCGCCGCCGCGGGCTTCATTATCCTGGAGATCCTCATCGCCATCTTCGCCGCCCAGATCGCCCCGTACGACCCCAACCGGGGCGATTACGCGGCGACCTGGCAGCTGCCCTCGCCCCAGCACCTCCTCGGCACGGACGACCTGGGCCGTGACCTGCTCAGCCGCCTGATCTTCGGCGCCCGGGTCTCGCTCGCCGTTGGCATCGTCAGCCAGATCGTCCTGGTCCTGATCGGCGTGCCGATCGGTGCCCTGGCCGGCCTGCTCGGCGGCTGGGTCGATTACCTGATTATGCGCCTGATCGACATCCTCTCCTCACTCCCCACCCTCCTCTTCTACATTCTCCTGATGGTCGTGCTGGGCGCCGGCTTTGTGAACATCATCATCGCCATGGCCATTACCGGCTGGATCGGCATCGCCCGGCTCGTCCGCGGCCAGGTGCTCTCCCTGAAGGAGACCGACTACGTGCGCGCCGCCCGCGCCATGGGCGCCAGCACCGGGCACATCGTCGCCGTGCACCTGGTCCGCAACGCCCTCACCCCGGTCATCGTGAATATGACGCTGGGCGTGCCCGGGGCGATGTTCGCCGAGGCCGGCCTGAGTTTCCTCGGCCTGGGCATCACCCCGCCAACCCCCTCCTGGGGCCAGATGATCGGCCTCTACCAGCAGTACATCCAGACCTACTGGCATCTGACCGTCTTCCCAGCGATCATCCTCGCCCTGACGATGCTCGCCTGGGTGCTCGTGGGCAACGCGCTCCAGGAGGCACTCGATCCACGGGCCCGCCGCTAGCAGACGTTCAGGACACCGGCTGGACTGCGCTCACGTCGAGACGGCCGCCGCCGCACGCCATGATGCGCACCGGGATGATCAGCGGATCAAACTCATCGGGCGGCGTGACCTTCAGCTGGCTGGCGGTCGGGCAGGTCGTCTCAGAGCCGACCGGCACCTGCCCCCAGTGCAGGATGAAGACGGCCGCACCGCCGGGCGGCACCCGCACCAGGGCCGGCGGCGGCTGATTGCTCAGCTGGCCGCCATTCCGCACAACCGTCGTCGGCAGGGGGTTGTTTGAGGCGTCCAGCAGGCCGGCGCCCGGAAAGCCGAAGAAGGTGCAGGTCACCCCGGTCCGATTCGTAAAGCGGAAGGTCGCAAAGACATTCCCCGCCCCTGCCTCGGTCGACTGGAGGCTCAGCCCCAGTCCAGCGGTATGGCACCGATCGCCCGGGACCGGCGGCGGGATGATCGGCAGTCCCTCCGGGTTCATCTCCCAGAAGAAGCGCTGGCTGTTCAGCCGCATCTGCAGGCCGAACGGCCCGTTCACCCAGGTCCGAAAGCCGTCGGTGAACGCCGTGAAGTTGTCGGCCTTGCGCCAGACGAGCAGACCGTTCGTCGTCGCCTGCAGGCCGTCGCCGTTGACCGGGTTGTGATGCTCGTTCTCCAGGCAGGCACCGACAATCCCCGGGATGAGCCCATGCAGGGTGGCAAACCCCAGAACAAACCGACACCCCTGCGCCTGGGCGGCCGCGGGCGGCAGGACGCCGAGAGACAGCGCGAGGACCACGACCACAGTGCGGATCAGTCGCACGAGAAAACCTCCGGGAACCCAGCGGCACGCAGGCCGCCGGATAGATCGCCCCCGCCTGGACCGACACATCCTGCCGCACGGGGCAGGACCGCCGCGTGGATCACCCCCGGGCAGGCGGCCAGCATCCACCCCGGGGCCGGATCCCGCCCGGGCCGGGCAGGGCACCAGGATCATACCAGGGAAGCGGGGGCCCGCGCGACCCGCCGCAGATCTCGTGCCCCGCCCCCTGGCAAGCCAGCTGACGGGAACCGGCAGCCAGCGGTACGCGTTGGAGAGTCGGGGAAGGAAGGGCAGTCGGCGCCCGCTTCCCCGCATCCGGCTCACGCCCACGGAGTACGCCATGCTGCCAGATCATCCTCTGCGGTCCCTCGCCGGGATCGCCCTCGCGGCGCTCGTCCTGACCGCCTGTGCCCGGGCCACCACCGCCACAGCCCCGACCATCCCCCGGACCTGTCTCAAATACACATCTGACCCTGCCGAAGAAGGCTTACGTGTAAAA
>JADGGD010000133.1 GCA_019690095.1 Chloroflexota bacterium | reverse complement strand
GCCTGGCGCTCCCGGACCTCGGCGGTTTTCCGCCGCTCCTCGAGGTAGCTGGCCCAGGTCCAATCGAGCATGGTGCGGATCGGCTGATAGGCGACCCAGGAGAGGCCCGCGCCGATGACGATCAGCAGGAGAACGATGCCGAGGTCCGAACCGGGAAGGGCCACGAGGTGGAGGAGGGCGACGATGGAGACCAGGATCGTTTCGCCGAGACCGACCAGCAGGGCGTGGCGGTAGGTGATCAGTAAGGGCACGACGAAGAGGATCAGGGGGAGGGCGTAGAGCACCTCGCCAGTCGACCAGAGGATCGCGGCGGCACAGGTGCTGGCGAGAAGGCCGATCACCAGGAGTACGGCGGCGCCGAAGTAGCTGCGGTCCACAAGCGCCCACGCCAGGCCCGCGGAACCGGCGAGGAGAGCGGCGATAATCGGATTCTCCAGGCCGGTCAGGTCGGACCGAAATGCCCAGGCGTAGAGGATGCCGAGGGCCAGGACAAGCGCGCCGCCCGCGACCCATCGTATGGCCTGGGCGCGGAGCTCCATGAGCTGGTCGTGCAGGGGATGCCGGTCGCCGCGTGCTAGGATATTCACGGGTACTCTCCTCGGACCACCGCGTGGTATGATAGCGTCGAAAGATATGATATGGCTAGTACGACGAATTGCTCCCGTGATGCGGCGCGGCTGAGCGAGACGGTCCGGGAGGCGCTTCTCTGCCTCTACGATCCTCCAGCGCTTGCCGCGACGGCGCTGGCCGCTGAGCTTCTTGAGCGAGGGCTCGTGACCTCGCCGCGGAGCCTAGGAGAGTTCCTTCTGCGGGCGATCGAGCAGCTTCGGCCTCTCGATCCTGCACCGCCGTGGTCGCACGGCTGGCGTTGCTACCGCTACCTCTACCTGCGTTACGTGGACTGTCGGGGGCACGCCGCGATCGCGGCAGAGCTGGGCATCAGCCTTCGGCACGCCTCGCGGATCCACCAGGATGCGCTCCTCTCGCTGGCCCGGGTGCTTTTGCCCGACCGGGTCGTCGAACCGCCAGCGAGCCGGGCCGGGCGCGATTCTTCACCCCGTGCGAGCGCGCCGACGCCGGGTGACCACCTGCCTGAGCCGCTGGAAGTCGAGCTGGCGGCAGTGGCACGGCTCCCGCCGTCCGGTGGGGTCGATATCGCTGAGCTCATGGACGGTGTCTGTCAGATACTCCGGCGCGTCGCAGCGGCGCATCGGGTGGACCTCCAGTGGGTCCGGCCGGCTCGTCTTCCGCCCGTGAGGGGGGACCGGGTCGTTCTGCGGCAGATTGCGTTGAATATGCTCCTGTACCTCCTGAACCTTGCTCGCGACCGGAATAGTGAGGAACACGGGCTGATCACCCTGGAAGCGGCAGAGCGCGGCCCCTGGGTGGAGTTGGCCGCGCGTTGGCTGGAGCGCCCAGGATCTGCCGCGCTCCAGACTGCTTCCCCGGAGAGCCAGGCGCTCCTGGCGGCCGTGCGGCGCCTTGCCCGGCTCCAGGAGGCCGTGCTCGAGGAGCGGGGTGAGGGCGCAGTAGTCAGTGATCTGGCCCTGCGGCTACCTGCCAGTGCGGACCGCACCGTGCTGCTCGTCGACGACAACCCCGATGTTGGCGAGCTCTTTCGCCAGATGCTCGCCAAAAGCCCCTATCGCCTTGTCCACGCCCGGACCGCTAGCCGTGCCCTGAGCCTTGCCCGTGAGCTGCCGATCGACGTGATCGTTCTGGACGTAGTGATGCCCGCGCGCGACGGCTGGGAGATCCTCGCGGCGTTGCAGGCCGATGAGCGGACTGCCGCTATCCCGGTAATCGTTTGCTCGATCCTACCCGATCGCGAGCTGGCACTGTCATTGGGGGCAGCGGACTTCCTGGCGAAGCCGGTGACCCGCCTTGCCCTCCGCACGGCGCTCGATCGCCTTTTCGGCAGCGCGCCAGTGCAATCGGCGCACGCGAGCGCGGTATAGGCCGCCGATCAGGACCGGACTGATAGGGCGGTAGATCGCTCAGTCTCTTGCCAGTTCTGCCGCGTGGCGCTGTATCTTCTCGATCGCGGCGACGATGCTGTCCAGGTCCTCCCGTGTGCCGAGGAGAACATTCTGGGGCAGCCAGACCGCCTCGAGGGTGCAGGCGCGCTCGGTGACCGGGAGAGGTGGCGGAGTCCAGGATGCTCCGCCATCGGCGATGCTGGCCCGAATGGCGCGCTGGACGGCTGGCACGGCCGGCAGTGGCTCGCGGTAGCCCGGTGAGGCCGGGATCCCCTCGGCCTGCAGTGCCTCCAGGAAGCGGGCACGCGGAAGGCCCTGGAAGCCGGCCGGATCATAGCGGAGCATATAGAGGTGCCAGGCGTGCTGGGTCACGCGCTCGTCGAGGCGCATCGGCGCGATGCCCGGAATCCGGGCCAGTCGCTCGTTCAGGTAGCGGGCGCTGGTCGTGCGCTGACGTGTCTGCTCGGGGAGTCGCTCGAGCTGGGCCAGCAGGATTGCTGCCTGGAACTCGGTCAGGCGGTAGTTCCATCCCAGGATCTCGTGCTGGTACCAGGCGCCGCCAGGGATGCGGCCGACATTGCGGTACGACCAGCAGCGCTCGTAGAGGTCGCGTCGGTTGGTGACGACGATGCCTCCCTCTCCCGCGGTGATGTTCTTACTCGTCTGGAAACTGAAAGTGCCCGCGTCGCCCAGCGCGCCAACCCGCCGTCCGCGCCACTCTGCTCCCCAGGCCTGGCAGGCGTCCTCGATCACGAGAAGGCCGTGCCGTCGTGCCACATCGAGGATACGGTCCATATCGGCCGGGCAGCCTCCCAGGTGGACCGGCACGATCCCCTTCGTTCGCGGCGTGATCGCCGCCTCGATCTGACGGGCGTCGATCTGGTAGGTATCGGGCTCGATGTCAACGTAGACCGGCCGTGCGCCCGCGCGCAGAATCGCAGTCGTCGTTGCGATGAAGGTATAGGGCGTGGTGATAATCTCATCGCCGGGGGCGAAGCCGGCCGCGAAGAAGGCGGTCTCCAGGGCGACGCTGCCGTTCGCTACGGCGATGCCGTACTCGGCGTGCTGGTAGGCAGCGAACCGCCGCTCGAACTCCGGGAGCATCCGCCCGCCTGCGTGGGTTCCCCATTCGCGGGAGTGGAGCACATCAAGCAGGTTGCGCTCCTCTCGTTCGTCGAACTGTGGCCAGGCCGGAAACGGCGCTGTCCGCACCGGCGCTCCGCCCAGCAGGGCGGGCCGATCAAGCTTGGTGACCATCGCACTTCCTCCATAGGCGTGGTTGGAAGAACCTGGCGTTCGTTTGGTAGATGGCCCGTGATGTGGCGGTAGTATCCTGGCGGGGCCGCTTGAAAGCCGATGCGACTCCGGAGGCCGAGCGCGGCATATCAGGAGCCCGTGGTGACCAGCTCCCGGGCGTGCTCGTGGATCTTTCGCGCCGCGCGGACCACATCCAGGACATCCTCCTCCGTGCCCAACAGGACGTACTGGGGGATCGCCAGCCCTGTTCGGGTGGCGATCTCCTCGGCTACGGGGCAGTAGGTCTCCGAGTAGTCAACCGGGCCGTTGGGGCCGGGGATCACCGCCGACGCGCCGCGGAGCGGGTTTGCTCCAAAGAGTGGGTTCCGGTAGACCAGCTGTCCGCGGACGGTGGCACAGGGAATTCCCTCAGCCACCATGGCCTTACAGAAATCATCACGGCTCAGTCCGCCAAACCCGGCGGGATCGTAGCGAACATGGTAGATGTAGTAAGCCTGGCGGGTCACCGAGGGATCCCGCCGGAGGGGGGTGATCCCCGGAATGCGCCCCAGCTCCTGATCGAGTAGCTGCGCGTTTGCCGCTCGCCGCGTGGTCAACTCCTCGAGGCGTGTCAGCTGAGCCAGGAGGACGGCTGCCTGGAGATCGGTCAGGCGGAAGTTGTAACCGAAGGGGTGCTCGCTCAGCGTCTGATCCTCGGGCTGGATACGTCCGCAGTTAATCAGGGATGCGCACAGCTCGGCGAGGTGACGGTCGTTGGTCAGGATGCACCCGCCTTCGCCGGAGGTGATCACCTTGCTCTGCTGGAAGCTGAACGCGCCGAGGTCGCCCCACGAGCCGACCCCGCGTCCTTTCCATTGAGCGCCGTGGGCGTGTGCACAGTCCTCGATCACGGCCACCCCGTGCTTTCGCGCAACCGCGAGGATTGCATCCAGATGAGCCGGGAGGCCGCCCAGGTGAACCGGCACAATCGCCCGGGTGCGCTCGGTGATCAGAGATTCCAGCCGGGATGGATCAAGGTTGAAGGTGTCCGGTTCCACGTCGCAGAAGACAGCAATGGCACCGAGGTATAGTGCAGCCTGGGGTGTGGCGATCCAGGTAAGGGCCGGGACGATGACCTCGTCGCCAGGACCGACTCCGACCGCGCGCAGGGCGACCTGGAGTGCTGTGGTCCCATTCATGACTGCGACCCCGTAAGCGGCATCATGGAGCCGGGCAAAGTGTGCGGCGAACTCCCGGCATTTCGTGCCCGGAATACCTCCCCAATCACCGCTCCGGATCACCTCGGTGACCGCGTCGATCTCGCGCTGGTCCCAGATTGGCCAGCTGGGAAAGGGGCGGCGGCGGACCGGTTCACCACCGTGCACTGCCAGTGTACTTGTCACAGCGCCTCCTCAAGTGTTGAGTCATTATCCCCAAAACCTCCAAATGCGCATTACCCCTTCAGTCCGGTGAGGATTGCGCCCTGGATGAAGGTACGCTGGGCGAAGAAGAAGACAACCAAACAGGGAATCATCGCCATAACAGATGCGGCCATCATCTGGTTCCAGGGAGTTGAGCCATACTGGCTTAAGAAGAAGTTGAGACCTACCGGGATAGTGTACTTCTCCATCGTGTTCAGGTAGATCAAGGGCGCCTGGAAGGAGTTCCAGCTATCGAAAAAGGAGAAAATTGCCACCGTTGCCAGGGCTGGCTTGGAAAGAGGTAAGACAATGCGCCAGTAGACGCCGAAGTAGCCGCAGCCATCGATCTTCGCCGCGTCATCGAGCTCCAGCGGGAGGGTCAGGAAGAACTGGCGGAGGAGGAATACATAGAAAGCATCAGCGAAGTAGGCTGGAACGATGAGTGGATTGTAGGTATCGAGCCAGCCGAAAGCTTTGAAGATCAGATAGGTTGAAACGAGGGTCACCTCGCGCGGAAGCATGAGTGTGCTCAGTAAGATGAGGAACAGGACGTTCCGGAAGCGGGCGCGCAGGCGGGCAAAGGCAAATGCGACGAGCGATGACGAGGCAACCGACCCAATAACTACCAGGATGGTGATATGAGCGCTATTGATTGCATAGGTGAGGAAGGGGATGGTGCGGGTCGCCTCAATGTAGTTCTGGAGCAGGATTTGTCGAGGGATCCACCGGATCGGCACTAAGAAGACCTCATCATCGGCCTTCACAGACGTCGTCAGCATCCAGGCGAAGGGAATAAGCATAACGATGGCGCCCAGCGTGATGAGAACGGTCGAAAGACCGACCTGGATGGTAGTGCGGAAGCTCTTCCGGCTCAGCAACGCAGCCGCCGTAGATATGGTGGCCGGTGTCCCCCCGGCCGTTGAGGTTCCGCTCGCCACCATCAGATAACCCCCTCGCCTTTGCTCTCATAGTAGACCCAGTACGGAGAGGATCGGATGACCAGGAGTGTCAGGACGAGGATAATGGCGAACATCAGCCAGGCCAGCGCCGAGGCGTAGCCCATCTTGAAGTACTTGAAGGCATTGTTGTAGAGGTACAACCCGAAGAAGAGGCTGGCATTGGCTGGTCCTCCGTTCGTCATAACGTAGGCTGGGGTAAAGATCTGGAAGGAGCCGATCACGCCCATCACAGCGTTGAAGAAGATGATGGGTGAGATCATCGGAATCGTAATATGGGTAAACTTGGTCCAGGCCCCTGCTCCATCAATCTCGGCGGCTTCATAGAGATGTTTTGGAATGCCCTGGAGACCAGCCAGGTAGATGACCATCGGTGCTCCGATCGTCCAGAGGCTCATAATGATGAATGATGGAATGACCCAGGTCTCGCTGAACAGCCACTTGGGCCCCTGGATGCCGAGGCTTGCCAGGGCGTTGTTGACGATGCCGAAATCGGGGTTGAGGATCCACATCCAGAGGAGTGCAACCGGTACACCAGAGATGACGGCCGGCATGTAGTAAATAGTGCGAAAGACCGCGATGCCGCGAATCTTCTGATTCATCAGCAGTGCCAGAAGAAGAGCCGCGACAAGACCAAGTGGAATGGCGCCGGCCGCGTAGGTCACCGTAACACGCAGGGACTGCCAGACCAGATCATCATCGGTGAGCATCTGGACGTAATTGTCGAGACCAGTAAAGTGCGGCGCAGTGATGACAGCGTAGTCGGTGAAGCTCAGTCCCAGCGAGATGAGCATGGGCCCGGCGATCCACAGGATAAAACCAATGAGCCAGGGACTGGCGAAGAGATAGAAAGCAATCTCCTCACGCCGAGCCAGGGAGCCCCGTCGGTGCATCCGATTGGCAAGATGATCCTCGGCCATAGTCCTTCCTCCGGCCGGTCGGGGTGTGGAGCCAGACGCTCCGGTATTCGGCGTATCTGGCTCTCAGATCCTACAGCCCACCTGTCCTGGTCTAGCCAGTGGTACGCGAACCAGTTCACCAACTATCTAACGAAGGCTCCAGGCTACCCCATGCTCTTGGTCGTATCGGCGATAAGCTTGTCGACCTTCGGTTTCATCGCCTTCAGTGCATCTGCCGCCGACTCTTTCCCCAGGAAGACCTTATCAAGCTCGGGTTGGATCGCCTCATCATTGATCGGCGAGAAGTTCACGGTGAAGTTGTCCGGTGTCACGTATTCCAGGGGAACAGCATTCACCGCGACGTTAAGCTGCTCGGCCGGTTTATTGATGTTCTTGGACCAGGTCTCGGTCCAGAACGAGCCGAGCGATTGGCGACTACCGAT
Organism: Chloroflexota bacterium; assembly: GCA_019690095.1. Lineage (GTDB taxonomy): Bacteria > Chloroflexota > UBA6077 > FW602-bin22 > CADDYW01 > JADGGD01. The sequence goes on along the minus strand of JADGGD010000133.1, from coordinate 1,359 downwards.
GGGGCCGTAGGCGATTGGATAGATCTTCTCGCCATCCGGACTGACCATGTGCTTCATGAACTCCCAGGAGCCGTCCGGATTCCGGACGTTCTTAAACATTGACCACCAGTCGACCCAGACACCAGTGTGAGGGGCGATCTTAGACGGATGCGGCCGCGCCGCCATGCCCCATTCGAACTCCTTGATCTTGCTGAACTGGCTCAACGAGCCAATGCTGCCGAGGTACATCGCTACCTTGCCGCTCATGAAGAGATTCGGCGCACCGGCCATAACCTGCTGCTCTTGTGCGGCAGTCGGAGCAATCTGTAGCTTGTTCGCAGCGTCGGCCCAGTACTGCAGGGCCTCGGCGACAGCCGGCTCATCCAGGGCGATAAACTGGGTGATCCATCCGCTGGTGTCCCAGTCCTTGTTGAACCACCAGCCCCCGTGTGTCCAGCCGGTGAAGAAGCCACGCCCCTCAGGAATATTCGTCCCGAACTGAATTGTCCGCCCGTTCTGGGTCACGGTCAGTGCCTTGGCCGTTTCAAGGTACTTTTCCCAGGTCCAACTAGCGTCATTCCAGTCGCTCGGTGGATAGGGAATCTTGGCTTTGTCGAAGAGGGTCTTGTTATAAAAGAGAACCCAGGCCCACTCCGAGATCGGGAGAGCCTGCTGCTCTCCCTTCCACTTCGATCCCTGAACGCCCCGCTCGAAAAAGTCGCTCAGATCGAAGTTATCACGCTTGATGAAGGGGTCGAGATTCATGATCAGGCCCTTCGCCGCATAGTACTTGAAGCCACGATCTGACGCCGGAAACCAGAGCGATGGGGGGTCCCCGGAGGCGACCATCAGATCAATTTTCTGGTTGTACTGCTCACTGGGAACGAAGACCGGATTAACCGTGATATCGGGGTGATTCTTCTGGAAGAGGGCGATATCTTGCTGCAAGAAGGGGATCTCGTTCGCATCAGAACGGAAGAGTGGTACGACCGGAGCCCCTTTCGCTCCCTGTGCGGCGGCTTGAGCCGTTGGCTGGGGTGTTGCCGTTGGCGCGACCGTCGCACCGGCAGGCGCTGCGGTCGTCGGGGTTGCACTCGGCACTGCCATAGCCGTCGTTGGCTGTGCTGCGGGCGCAGTCGGTGATGGAGGTGCTTGTTGCGTGCAGGCTGCGACCAGGAAAACGGTCAAGGCGGTGCTGCCAGCGAGAAAGTGGCGGCGTGTGATCGGGCGGTGGAACATATCCATTATACCCTCACCTCCGTACTTGGCTTATATCCTGGCGATGACATCTCACGATGGCCTCATCCGGCTTGCCGCGCCCGGATCTCACCCATGGCCAGCTAATTACCCACAACGCGGCCTATCACTATATCCCTGGGC
>JADGGD010000132.1 GCA_019690095.1 Chloroflexota bacterium | reverse complement strand
CATGAGCAGGGCGCTGATGAACTGACTGCTCAGGTCGCCCGAGATCTCGACCGTCCCGCCACGCAGGCCGTTGCTCTGGAGAATCACCGGCGGACATCCGGTATTTCGCTCGCTCACCGCCTCTACCCCGAGCTGATGCAGAGCATCCAGCAGGGGACCGATGGGGCGCTCGCGCATCCGCGGGATGCCGTCAATGCGAAACCGACCGCGTCCGAGGGCGACGAAGGCGGTCAAAAAGCGGGCGGCAGTACCGGCGTTGCCAACGAATAGATCCGCATGGTCGACTGGCACGGTACCGCTCGCCCCGGTCACCATGATCGCCTCTTCCTCCGGCCGCTCCTCGACCGGGATTCCGAGCGCACGCAGGGCAGCAGCCATGTACGACGTGTCGTCACTGAAGAGTGCACCGCGAATAAGTGAAGACCCGCTGGCCATCGCCGCCAGAAGAAGAGCGCGATTCGTATAACTCTTCGAGCCGGGGAGCCTGACCGTCGCGTCAATGGGGCGGACGGCCGGTCGGATCATAATCGCAGAGGGGAGGTTGGGCATTGGTCCTGTCCATGGCGTGAGCGCCGTGCGTATCAAAAGCAGGGTATCATCGCGGCCGATGCCGCGTCAACCGAGCGCACCTGGCATCTGATGGAGAGATGATCAACCTGTCCCGGCGCTAAGCACATGGGCAGAGTTGCTGGAAAGGATTGGTGGGGAGGCGCGCTTCGACCCGGGCGAAGGCCGCATCGATCGCGCTGCTCAACTCCGGAAACATCCAAGCGGCGGCGACCGGCCGGCGTCCGCGAGGCAGAGCATCTCACCCCGGTCGCGCTCGTGGGGCGTCAGGGAACGGTCGCGACGCCGTGCCTGGACGGCGTCGCGTTGGTCAGATGTCAAGGTTACTCGAACCAGCCTGAAAGCTTACATCATCCATGACTATCCGCTGAGTGGGGAATGACCAGGATAGTCCCTGGCTGGAGAAGGGTCGGATCTGCGATGTGGTTGGCATCCTGGAGCGCGGCAACATCGACACCGAAGCGCGCCGCGATGTCCGAAAGGGTGTCGCCCGCCTGGACAGTATAGGTGGATCCCTCCGCCCCCGCGGGAGCGCCGGGAATGACGAGCGTCTGGCCCTCGGAAATGCTGTCCGGATTGGTCAGTCCATTCGCGGCGGCGATCTGCTGGACGGTTATACCGAAACGGGCGGCCAGGTCAGAGAGCGTATCGCCGGCCTGAACCACGTAGGTGCGTCCCGATGAGGCCGTGGCTGGCCGTGCCGGACCGGCTGTACCATCCAGACGAAGTACCTGCCCGACGACCAGCAGATTGGGATCCGCAAGATTGTTCCAGGCCGCGATGGCATCCGGGGAGATGCCAACCCGCGCGGCGATTCCATCCAGCGTATCGCCAGGCTGAACGACGTACTGCCTGGCCGGCCCGGGGCGCTGGCCCCGGGTGGCGGGCTGAGCCCGTCCGGCCGCAGGCGCGGAATCCGGGCCACTCACCACCTCATAGTTAACGCGAATCCCCATGAGGGACGGATCGGCGATCTGCTTGAAGGCCGCATATGAGAGATCCAGCGCGTGGCGGAACGCCCCGCGATCGCGGATCTGAACCACGACTGATCGGCCGTTCGCCGGGTTGGTGACCCTGACCCAGGTGCCTATCGGGAAGATGTTCGCCGCAGCGGTGGTCGGATCATACATATCGAAGCGTTGCCCATTGTACATGACATTGCCCTGGAAACCCGGTCCGTACCACGTCGCAATACCGGTATCGGCCTGAGCGACTGCTGGACTGAGCAACCCCATCGCGACCGCGATGGTCAGGATGCCGCGGGAGAGGCGAAAGCGAGCTGGCATCAGCATCTCCGTGGTCACCTCCAACACGCGAGCGCGCTGTGCTCACTGTTGGCGGCAGGCTACCACGGCACGCGTCCGCCTGTCAACCTCTGATCGATTTCTAACGAGCGTCGATCATATCATGCGCGGTACATGGGTGTTAAACGCGGATTCCATTGGACCGGTAAGCGGCAGAATTACCGTCAGCTGGTGCCGTGAATCGTGGCTTCCCTGGTTAAGGGTCAGTCACCGGCCGTTTGAAGAACACGATGACGCGCGGCTCCTCGCCATTAGGAAGCACGATCACGCTGACAAGCTCCCAGCCGCGCGCGCCGCGTTCGTTGATCGTCTCGCGGCTCGGGCTGTGGGGATCCCCGACCAGGCCGGTCTCGATATCCAGGTCGGTCCAGGTGTACTCCCACCGGTTGGCCACCGATCCTCCGCGAGAAACACTGTCGTTTTCCCCAATTCCCGTATCGGCCGCGCCCGGCACGAAGTGTGCCGCCAGGTCTTATCCCTGCTGGCGCGTCGTCGGCAGGGGCGCTGACATCGAGCGAGGTGGCCGCTTGATGGTCGTTGCAACACGGCGAGCTCTCTTCACGGTTCTGGCGAAAGCGGCACGTATCCTCCAGGGGGATGACGTCCCCTTTGTCGTCGGCGGCGGCCTCGCGGCGGAGGCGTACCGTCTTCGCGAGACGGTTAATGACGTTGATCTATTCGTACGGCCGGTTGATGCGCCGCGTGCCCGCCGGGCGCTTGAATCGCACGGCTTTCGCGTCTGGATCGAAGATCCCCGCTGGCTGTACAAGGCTTCCGCTGATGGCGTGCTGGTCGACATTATCTATGAATCAACGGGCATCGTCCACGTTGGGGATGAAACCTTCCGCCGCGCTCGCCACCTGCGCATTGACGACCTGTCCGTACCGGTGATGCCGCCGGAGGACCTCTTCGTGATGAAGGCCGCAGCCGCGACGCCGTCGGCCCCCAAGCACTGGCTTGATGCGATCTCCCTGCTCGAGACCCAGGCTATGGACTGGGACTACCTCGCCGAGCGCGCGGCGGGAAATCCGAAGAAAGTCCTCCGCGCGATTATGCATGCCTACGATGATGGCGTGCCGGTGCCCAGCTTCGTCTTCGTGCGCCTCGCGCGTGACCTCACCAGATAGTGCTCGTAGAGTGCGAGGTAGCTGTCGACCATGCGCCGGGCGGAGAAGTTTTGGGCAACGTGCTCCCGGCACGCCCGCGGGTCCAGTTGGTCGACACGCTCCACTGCACGAACCATCTCATCCAGCGAATCGACAACAAAGCCTGTCACCCCGTTGACGACAATCTCCGGGGCCGCACCGCGGTGGAACACGATGGGCGGTGTCCCGCAGGCCATGGACTCAATCATCACCAGGCCGAATGGCTCATCCCAGCGGATCGGGAGGAGCGTGGTGCGCGCCTGCTGGAGAAGCGGCACCTTCGCCTGATCGTCAACTGCGCCGATCCACTCGATCCTCCCACCCAGACGCGGGCGAATTGCCCGATCGAACCAGTCTTGCTGATCTGGCGGCGGCGCTGGCGCGGCGATGATGAGCGGACGGCCGGCGCGCTGGGCAACCTCGATCGCAAGATCAGCCCCTTTGTTAGGATGGAATCGTCCAAGAAAGAGAAGATAATCGCCCCGGCGGCCGCCAGGTGGAAAGGCATCGAGATCGATGCCGTTGTATACCCGGCCCACGATGTTGATCCCTGGCAGGGACCGCCGCTGGTGATCGCTGACCGCGACGTAGGACTGATCGGCGAACGCCCGGACGATCGGGTGGACATAGTGGAGGGTAGTGAGGGCCGGACGACCGCCGAGCGCAAGCAGAGCTGGCCCTACTGCCAGGCAGTGGTTGTGGACGAGATCGCAGTCCGCGACCCGCTCCATCGCCCGGGCCACGTGCACCAGCTCACGCTGGTCGAACGTCTCGGCCCGCTCGACCTCCCGAAAGCTGATGGTCTCACTAGCAGAAGCCGTGGAGCCTTCCCGGGCGAAGAGACGGACCTGATGGCCGCGTCGCGCGAGACCCTCGGCCAGTAAACCGGCGACTAGCTCGGAGGCGCCGTAGCCGTTAGGTGGTGTCGGGACGTGCGGGGTCGAGAGGATGGCAATACGCACAGTACTGTATCCGCCTCGCCAGGTAAGAGGACCTGCAGAGCAGGCCCTGTACGCTGACGGCGCAAGCAATGTGCCGCTCCTTCCGGGCATCGCGGGCGCGGGCGGCGGTATGAAAAGTGCGATGTTTCCTTTTCTCTCGGCTGGAGGACACGGTGGTGCTCGATGTGGACGTACGACCGGTCCTGACGTGGGGGCCAACCATTTGCGCCTGCCGGTCCGCCGCGCCGCGGCGCTCTTCCTGCCCGACGGCCAGGGCTGTGTTCCTCGACCGGGACGGCACGTTGATCGTGGATCGCCCGTACCAGGCCCGTCCGGAGGCGATCGAGATCCTCCCTACCGTCTTCGAAGGGCTGAGGCTCCTGGCCGATGCGGGCTATCTCCTGATCATTGTCACGAATCAATCTGGCATCGCCCGTGGATACTTCGGAACTCGGGCGCTTCGCCGCTTTCACGACCATCTCGGCAAGATCTTCGCTGACCACGGCATCCGGATCGCCGCCTTCTACTACTGTCCTCACCACATTGCGGGCAGGCGTCCCGAACTGGCTAGACCCTGCAATTGCCGAAAGCCCGCGCCGGGCATGCTGTTCCGAGCCGCCAGAGACTGGGGGATCGACCTGGGACGCTCGTGGTTGATCGGTGATATGCCGACCGACGCCGAGGCGGCGCTCGCTGGCGGCTGTTCGCCAATTCTCGTCGGCCCCGAGCGAGCGCGCGGCGACAGGCGATGGACCGTGGTCGCGACGTTTGAGGAGGCAGCCCGGTGGATCACGCAGGATGGCGGGAGCGACTGCGCCATTCTGCGCCGAGTGCCTGAATGAGTTCATCCACGCTGATCACCGCCGTGCCGGCCTTGCCGACCACGACGCCGGCAGCGGTGTTTGCCAGTCGTGCTGCTTCCTCGATCGTTGCACCCGCAGACAGGGCAAGAGCGAGCGCGCTGACGACCGTGTCCCCGGCGCCGGTGACATCAGCGATGTCGCGCGCGCTTGCGGGAAGCTCCAGGGGAGGACGCCCTGGCTCGAGGACAACCATCCCGCGCTCTCCCCGGGTGATAATCGCGGCCGCAAGCCCGAGACGATCCAGGAAAAAGCGCCGCGCCTCGTCCAGTGACACCCTTTCGGGGACATCCACGCCAAGCGCCTGGGCTGCTTCAGTCAGATTGGGCGTAATGGCTGTCGCGCCCGTGTATCGTTCGTAATCGCGCCCTTTCGGATCCACCACGATAATCCGCCCATGTGTCCGACTATGGTTGATAACGGTCCTGCACAGAGGGCGATCCAGGACCCCCTTGGCGTAGTCCGAGAGGATAGTCGCATCAGCGGTAGCCACGCGGTGGTAAGACTCGAGAAGGCGTTCGAGGGTTTGCGCGTCGAGCAGTGCCGCGGTCTCGCGATCGACCCGTGCGATCTGCTGCCCTGCCGCGACGATGCGGGTCTTGACGGTGGTTGGTCGATCACTCGCGGTTATCAGGCTGCTCGGGGCGATGTCCATCTCCCGCAGGATCTCCACAAGGCGGCGGCCGTCGGGATCATTTCCGATCACGCCAACGAGATAAGGCACGGCACCCAGCCGGCGAAGGTTGGCGGCAACGTTCGCCGCGCCACCCGGGCGTTCGATCGTCCGCTCGACCTCAACGATCGGCACGGGCGCCTCCGGACTGATCCGTCGGACCCGTCCGACCAGATACCGATCGAGCATGACGTCGCCGATGACGACTACACGACAGTGCGCGAAGCGCGCGACAAGATCGGATTGGACCCGTGCCATGGGTGTGACTCGCCGAGCCGTGGCTTGTGCCCGGGAGGCACCGCTTTCGGGTCGGCGCCCCGAGGCACCCGCTTCCGGTGGGGCACGGGCCGTGCCAGGAGAAGAGGATCAGCTACCGTGACTGGCAGGAGCGGGGGATCGAGCTCGGTGCCTGCGGATAACAGGATCGTCTCTGCCCACGGAGAACACCTTGCCGATCAAGGGAATGCGCCGGTGTCAGGGACGCAGGTCGCTCCGACCATACCAGGCGGGCGGCTCTTGCAGACCGGCACCGCGCCGGTCTGGCGGTCAGCGTATCCAGGGGAGGAGGGCACGGGCCTGACGCACAAGGCTGCGGCGGGCGGGAGCACGCGGCGCAAGATCGGGAGATGGACCGCGAGGGTCCACCGTGCCATCCCGTAGCCGCCGGACCAGGGCATGAGCGATCGCCGCTGACCGCGCGATCACCGTGCGTTCTTCATCAATCCAGCGCGGCGACTCATAATAGTCGAGATGGTAGGTCACCAGATCGGGCTGTCGGATTGCGGGACGGTCGAGCACCTCGAAGAGGGCAGTGAGGAATGCTGTTTCCCACACCTTCTGGTCGGTTGACCGCTGATCCAGGACATCAACGGTTGTCTCGTAGTACTCGATGAGGATCCGGTGGACCAGGGCATCTTGATAAATCAGAGAGCCGGGGGAGCAGGGCGGACGGGCGCCAGACTCGAGATCAACATTGGGGGAGTTTTTGCAGAACGGGCTGATATAGCCGTACACCGGATACTGGAGAGCGGTGTCGAGCAACTGCCGCAAAGCCTTCGAGGGGACAACCACGTCATCGTCCATAAGGCAGACGTGGCGACCGTTCAGGGCGCGGATAAGACGGGCCTTGCCCGCCGAGAATGCCACATCGGACTCGCCGCTGTACTCGTAGCTGCACTGGACGCGGCGGTCGGCGGCCAGGCGCAGGGCAAACCGCACATCGTCCCGATTGATCACCGGGCGGGCGGACGTGTCAACCACGTGGATGCGAATGGGCACATCTTCTTGAAGAAGGAGGCTGGCAAGGGCCATCCCCAGGGTTGGCTTGCCTTTAGTCAGGATGCCGATATCGATCCGCGCGTCATTGTCGTCAGCAGATACCGACGCCTCAAGGGTCGGCTGGAGATCAGAAAGGGTCACTCGAACCTCGGACGTAATACGGACTGTTAGAGACAGCGGCCCGGCCAGGTGTTCCTTCGGGTCCGAATATTTCCTACGAACAGGTGCAGTGGAGATGCCGCGGATAGCCGGGTCTCCTGGCCCGGTCTCGGAGGAAACCCACACGATGCTCAAGGGCGGGAACGGCCTGCTCCACCTTGCCACGGGCACTATAGCAGAAGGCGGGCTGGGCCACAATGGATCAAAGGGTGGACTTTTAGGCTAGTCCTGGCGATCGATGCACGCCTGGCACGCGGCTTCCGCCGGACCGCTGGCCGATCTTCTGCCGGGGCCCGGCCGCATCATGGTAGAATGTGACGCCAACGAGGAGGGCGAAGGGCAAAGCGCATGGGTATTCTGGTCCAGAAATACGGCGGGAGTTCGCTTGCCACGGCCGATCGGATCCGGGCGGTAGCCCGGCGGATCATCGCCAGCAGTGCAGAAGGGCAGCCGATTGTGGTCGTCGTGTCCGCTATGGGAGATACGACGGACGAGCTTATCAGTCTGGCTCGTCAGCTTGCCGACGAGCCGAGCGAGCGTGAACTTGATCTCCTTCTTTCGACCGGTGAGATGATCTCCTGCACCCTGGTTGCCATGGCACTCCGGCACCTCGGACGTGACGCGATCTCCCTCACCGGGGCACAGGCGGGCATCAAGACTGACGCCACGTACAGCCGGGCGCGGATTATCGCCCTGGACCCATCGCGGATTCATCGGGAGCTGGCGGCTGGACGAATCGTTGTGGTCGCGGGGTTTCAGGGTATTACCGAGGAGTTCGACATCACCACGCTGGGGCGCGGCGGATCTGATACGACAGCCGTCGCGCTGGCCGCGATCCTCCGGGCGAGCCGCTGCGAGATCTACACGGACGTGGACGGGGTATATACCGCCGATCCCCGGATCGAGCCGCGTGCGCGGAAGCTCGACGAGATCTCCTATGAGGAGATGCTCGAACTCGCCCAGCAAGGAGCCCGGGTCATGCATCCGCGGGCGGTCGAGCTTGGGAGCGTCTACGGGGTACCGATCGTCGTGCGTTCCAGCTTCAACGAGAATCCGGGTACACTGATCCATGGAGATGCGGCGATGGAGTTGCGCAACAAGGTGCGCGGCATTGCGCACGATACTGACGTGGCCAAGATCACCGTTGTGGGGGTGCCGGACCGACCAGGCATCGCCGCCGCGGTGTTCCAGCCGCTCGCCGATGCCAGCATCAATGTCGACGTGATCGTGCAGAACGCGAGTATTCATGGGGTCACCGACCTCTCCTTCACGGTCGCGCGGGGCGACCTGCCGCGTGCCCTTCGCCTTGTCGCGCCAGTGTCCCAGGAGATCCACGCGACGGATGTCGTGAGCAGCACGGACCTCGCCAAGGTATCCATCGTGGGGACAGG
>JADGGD010000131.1 GCA_019690095.1 Chloroflexota bacterium | reverse complement strand
GGGGGGGGGGTGTTTTTTTCAAACCCCCCGCGCCCCCCCGGGGGGGGGGGCCCCCCCCCCCCCCGCGACACTCAGCCCCGCTCTGCGGGTGCTCGCCCCTGCACCCCTCTGCGCATCCCCGAGGCGGCGACCACCCGATCAGGTCTTGAAACCAGCGTCCTTCGCCGCCTTGAGCAGGGCCTCCCGGGCCGCCGCGACGTCCTTCTTCGTGACGAAGACGTTGATGGCGGTCTGGAAGTCTACGTTAAAGCTGGGCTTGGCGGCAACGCCGTGGACGATGGACCCGACGATCTCGGTCTTGGGGTCCGTCCACAGCTTGTTGGCGCTCTTATGATAGTCGGTATACTGGCTCATATCGGCATCCGTGCGCGCCGGGATGGAGCCCTTGTAGAAATTGAAGCCCTCCTGGCCGTGCTTGGAGCCGCAGACCTTGAGCCAGTTGATCGCCGCCTGGCGGTTCTTGACCCCCTTGGGCAGGCCGAACGAGTCCGACGTGAAGGCGTAGATGCCCTTGCCGTCCGGCGGATCCGCCCAGCCGAAGTCATTGAACCCCTTCGACCAGAGCACACCGGGGGTCCAGTCGCCCATGACCATCATCGCGACCTTCCGGTTGATCATCAGGTCGTTGATGTCGCCCCAGCTGACGCTCAGGTAATCGGGGTTGAAGTACGGGATCAGCTTGGCGAGGAGGTTCAGGGCATCGGTGATCTTCGGGTCGCTCCAGCTCGTCTCGCCGGTGAAGAGACCGCGGTAGCCGGCCGGGCCGAGGAACGAATGGCCCATGAGGATCGACTCGAAGAGCTGGGCCGACGGGCCCGGACTGCTCTCAGCCAGACCGAGCGCCCCGACCCCCTTCGCCTTCAGCTTCTCAGCGATGGCGAGGAGCTCATCCCAGGTCGTTGGCGGCTCGGCGCCGATGTCCTTGAGCATCGCCGTGTTGTACCAGAGCACATTGGTCCGGTGAATATTGCACGGGACCGAGTACGGCTTGCCCTGGTACGAGGCGAGCTCAATGAGCATCTTCGGGAAGACCTTGTCATAGCCCTCGTCGGCGTAGAGGGTATCCAGCGGCTCCATCTTGCCAGCCACGACGTAGCTGTCAAAGAGCTCGTGGCCGAGGTGGATCTGGAACGACTCCGGCGGGTCGCCGCCCATCATGCGGGTCTGCAGGACCGCCTTCATGTTGCCGCCGGAGGCCGTGCCGCCGGTGATCGCCGAGTTGACGATCTCGCACTGGGGATTGAGCGCCTTGAAGTCCCCGTACAGGTAGTTCAGGGCCTCGACCTCACCCCCGCTCGTCCACCAGGAGAAGATCTCCAGCTTCCCGGTCGCCGGCGTATAGCCCGGCGGAGCCGTCACGGGCTGGGCGGTGAACTTGCCGAAGCCCGAGGGCGTTGCCGTCGCACCCGCGGCCGGAGCCGGAGCGCTGGTGGGCGTCGGCGCGGCGGCTGACGGCGCCTGCGTCGCGGTCGCGGCCGCTGGCTGCGTCGGCGCGGGCGACCCGGCCGCCGCCGGGGCCTGCGTCGGACTGGATACGCTGGCCGGCGCGCAGGCCGCCGCGATCACCGTGGTCGCAACGCCCATAGCGGCCAGCTCAAGAAAGCGTCGCCGATTGCTCACTCGCTGCATTGCCATCCTCAAACGAATGTGATCACCCCTGCTCGGGAAACGCGCCCGAATCGCTCCAGGCGCGGCGCCCATGCCGGCATCGGCCGGTCCATGCGGCGCGGTGCCTCATCCCGAAGGCGGTGCCCATCCTATCACCGCACCTGCCGCGCGTCAATGCCTGCCCCCGGAGGACGGGCCTGCCCCGCCGGGCCGCTGGCGGCCACGGTGATCGACGCACAGAGGTCAGCCGCGTGCGGCACGACGGCCGCCGCCGGGCAGGTCTGCGGCCAGTCGGGCGCAGACCTCAAGAGAGCCCCCGGCGGTCCTGCTGGCCGCCGGGGGAGAGCGGGCCCTTGCACGCGGCGGCCCTGCTGGCTACAATCAGGCAGCCGCACCGGCCGGCCGGCCGGTGCACCCGGACCGGGAGGCGGACCATGGACACCGCGCCGCTCTCGCGCAAGGAGGAGATCTGGCTCGCCTGCCGGCCGAAGACCTGCTGTGCGGCAGTCGTCATCCCCAGCGGCCGCGACATCTGGCGCATCGCCCGCGCCCTCGGTACGCCGCCCTGGTCCTTCCTCGTCTACTTCCCGACGCCGACGCCGCGCCGCGACGCCTTCATCCTCGATACGAGCGGCCGCCGCTTCCGGATCGCCCTCGCGAAACAGCCGAGCCGACGGACCGTCATGCCGCCGCCCTGCATCTTCCTCCTGCGCACCGGCGCCGGCAGTCACCGCTGCGGCCTCGGCGCCAATCGCCCGCTCGCCTGCCAGGCCTTTCCCGCCCGGCTCGTCGGCGAGGTGCTCTGCCTGGACCCGCGCGGCTGTACCTGCCGCGCCTGGACCCTGGCCGACGTGGACATCGCCCACGAGCGCGCCCTGGCGGCCCGCTGTCAGGCCGAGGCCGAGGAGTACGTCGCGGTGGTCGAGGCCTGGAACCGCCGGGTGGCCGCGGGCGCGGTCGGCCCGCACCCCGATTTCCCCGCTTACTGCGACTATCTCATGCGTACTTACGACGCGCTGGCCGCGGGCGATGAGGGAGGCTGCGCGTGAGCACACCGCCGGATCCCTGCGCCACCTGCGGCCTCTGCTGCCGCGTCTACGTCGTTCCCCTGGTCGGGCGCGATGTCTGGCGCATCAGCACACGCCAGCGCCTTGCCCCGGAGGAGTTCGTCGTCGTCTACCCGAACCCGCCGGGCGCCATCGACGGCTTCCGCCTTGCCCCGGACGGGCCGCTCTACGCCATGGCCCTGGCCAAGAAGGGGCGCTACGCCCGGCACCGGGCCTGCGTCTTCCTGCTCGAGCTGGGGGGCGGCTACTCGCGCTGCGGCATTTATGCCGACCGGCCGGATGCCTGCCGCGTCTACCCCATGGTCTCCTGGGAGGGCATGGCCGTCCAGCGGAAGGATGCGGTGTGCCCGCCCGGCGCCTGGACCGGCGCGGCCCTCCGCGACCCGTCCTGGCGAGACCGGCTCCAGCGGATGGATATGGACATGGACATCTACAACGAGGTCGTCGCACGCTGGAACGCCCGGGTCGCTCAGCTTCCCGCCGGCACCAGCCTCCCCCTGGCGGAGTTCTTCAGCTACCTCCTGAACGTCTACGACGGCCTCGCCGCCCTGGAGCGCACGCTGGGCGAGGAGATCCTCAGCCGCGTGGTCGCAAGCTGGTCAACCCTCCCGGCCGCAGCCGACCTCGCCGCGGCCGAGCACGAGCCAGACCGCTTCCCGTGGCTGCGCTACCTCCAGCGGGCCCGTGCGGTGATCAACCGCTTCTACCCGGAGGTGCCGATCCAGCGCCCGTTCGCTGTGATACGGGAGGAGCTGCTGGCCCGGCGCCGGCCGTGACGGCGCGGGCCGGCTCTGCCTGCTGCAGGGCCGTTGACCGGGCGGGCGGCACCTGCTAGAGTGCACTCCGACGCGACGGCCCGTCCGCGTGCCCGGGCCGTCCACCTTGCTCCGCTCACCAGCGGGCGGGGCACCACGGGAGAGGGGATATGAAGGGCATCCTCCTGGCCGGCGGCCACGGGACCCGCCTGCACCCCCTGACCATCGGCATCAGCAAACAGCTCCTGCCGGTCTACAACAAGCCGATGATCTACTACCCGCTCTCGATCCTGATGCTGGCGGGCATCCGGGAGATCCTGGTCATCACTGCGCCGGACGCCCTGCCCATCTTCCAGCGCTTCCTCGGCGACGGCAGCCAGTGGGGCCTGCGCTTCACCTACCTGACCCAGGAGCGGCCGCGGGGAACCGTCGAGGCCCTGCTCATCGGGCGCGACTTCATCGGCAACGAGCCGGTCTGCCTGATCTTCGGCGACAACATCCTCTACGGCCACGGCCTCTCCGGCAAGCTCCAGGAGGCCGCGCGGCTCACCCACGGCGCCCTCATCTTCGCCTACTACGTCGGCGATCCTCACCGCTTCGGGATCGTCGAGTTCGATGCCACCGGTCGGGCGATCAGCCTGGAGGAGAAGCCGGCCCACCCGCGCTCCCACTACGCCGTGCCGGGCCTCTATTTCTACGACTGTCACGTCGCCGACTACGCCGCGCAGGTCCGGCCCTCGCTGAACGACGAACTGGTGATCACCGACCTCAACCGGATCTACCTCGAGCGGGGCGAGCTGCGGGTCGAGGTGCTGGGGCGCGGCGTCGCCTGGCTCGACGCGGGCACCCATTCCTCCCTCCTCGAGGCGGCCAACTTCGTTCAGGCGGTCGAGCACCGCCAGGGGCTCATGATCGCCTGCCCCGAGGAGATCGCCTACCAGCGCGGCTACATCGATGCCGAGCAGGTGCGCCGGATCGCCCGGGCAATGGGGAACAACGAATACAGCGCCTATCTCCTCCGGCTGGCCGAGGAGCCCCCGGCCGGCGCCTGACCGCCGTCCCCGGCGAGGAGCGCGCGCAGGAAGGCCAGGCTCTCGCGGGCGAGCGCATCAGCATTCGGCGCGAGAGGGCGCCAGATCGCCGCCGCGGCCGCCAGCGCGGGCAGCGGCTGCCCGAAGGACTCGATCGTCAGCCAGCCGGCATAGCCCACCGCGTGCAGTGCCGCGATCACCCCGGGCCAGTCCAGGTGGCCCGTTCCGACGATGCCCCGATCGTTCTCCGAGCAGTGGACGTGGCCCAAGCGGCGGCCGACGGCACGGATCGCCCCGGGCAGTGACTTCTCTTCGATGTTCATGTGGAAGGTATCGAGCTGAACCGCCACGGCCGGGCTGTCCACCGCCTCAACCAGCCGGACGGCGTCGGCCGCCGTGTTCAGGAAGTAGGTCTCGAAGCGGTTCAGCGGCTCGATCGTCACCGTCACACCGTGGTCTGCCGCGATCCGCCCCACTGCACGGAGCGCATAGACGGCCGATTCCCACTCGGCCGGCGTCGGGCCGCGCCCGACGAGGCGACCCACCGGGGCGTAGAACGGACCGGTGAGGACCGAAGCGCCGATCTCGGCGCAGGTGGCGATCAGCCGCCCGAGCCAGGCAACGCCGTGCTCCCGCTCAGCGGCATCGAGCAGGCCGCAGCCCGGCGGCAGGCTCCCCGAGGCAGTCCGCCCGAGGCCGAGCGCGTCGAGCCGCTCGCGCAGGCGGCGCGGGTCAAACGTATCGAGCGCGAGCAGGGGGATCTCCACGCCATCGAAGCCCATGGCCGCACAGCGGTCGAGCAGGGGCAGATCAGCATCGGTGAACGGCCCGGTCCAGACCATGAGGTTAACGCCCAGCTTCACCCCTCTCGCCTCCCGCACGGATCTGACGGGTCGAGTATAATGCGCCCGGCGGCGGCACGGCAACGCGGCCCGCAGCCGCCGGGCGGACGGGCGGCATCTGCCCCCGCACATCTGACATCGCCGGAGGGTGTCTCCAGTGACGCGTGCCTGGCTCGACGCGGTGCTCCGGGAGGGGCGGGTCTACGACCTTGGTCAACCGCTCTTCCCCGGCATGCCCGGTCACCCGAACCATCCCCCATACCTCTTCACCCTGGCCCGGCGCCACGGCGACCTGGAGCGGCCGGGCGGCTACAGCTCGGCCAACGAGCTGATCGTCCTGAGCGGCCACACCGGCACACACCTCGACGGGCTCGGGCACATCGCCGAGCACGGCGTGCTCCACGGCGGACGGGCGGCGGCCGAGGAACAGCGCGGCGGTCGGGGCCTGCGCACGGTCGGCATGGAAACCGTGCCGCCGCTGGTCGCCCGCGGCGTCCTGCTCGACGTGGCCGGGTTCCGGGGCATCGCGGCGCTCCCCGGCGGGGAGCCGATCACCGGCGGAGAGCTGGCGGCGGTGGCCGAGCGGCAGGGGGTCGCAGTCAGGCCGGGCGATGTGGTCCTGATCCGGACCGGCTGGATCCGCCACTGGGATGACCCCGCCGCCTACCGCGGCGACACCACCGGCTGCCCCGGCCCGGACGCGAGCGCGGCGGAGTGGCTGGCCGAACGCCAGATCCGGGCGACCGGCACGGACACGATCCCCTACGAGGTCACCCGCCCCGACGACCCGGCCATGCCGGTGCATCTGATCCTGATCGCCCGGCACGGCATCCACATCATGGAGATGGTGAACCTGGAGGCGCTGGCCCGGGACCGCGTCCACGAGTTCCTTTTCATCGCCCTGCCCCTGAAGCTGGTCGGTGCCACCGGCTCACCGATCCGCCCGATCGCCATCGCCTGAGCCCGACCGCGGATGGCCCCTCTTGTTCGGACAGGGTGGCCCTGGTATACTCGGGGAAAACCGACCGACGCGTCGGTCGGTTTTGTGAGGAGGTCCGGTCGGTGGAGCAGGACCGCCGCCGCCGCCGCCACGCGCGCATCCTGGAAGCCGCCTCCCGCGTCTTCTCGGAGAAGGGCTACCACGATACCGCGATGGACGACATCGCGCTCGCGTCGCGCACCTCGAAGGGCGGCCTGTACTTCCACTTCCCCAACAAGCAGACGCTCTTCCTCGCCCTGCTCGACCAGATGACCGGCCAGCTCCGGGCGCGCGTCGAGGCGGCGATCGCCGCCGAGGACGATCCGATCCGCAAGGCCGAGGCCGCGCTGCGGGTCGTCCTGCACACCTTCGCGACGCACCGGACCCTCGCCCGGCTCTTCCTGGTTGAGACAGCCGCGGCGGGCCGCGCCTTTCACGAGCGGCTCGCGGCGATCCGCGCCGCGTTCGCCGAGCTGATTCGGGTCCATCTCGACACAGCGGTGGCCGCGGGGGTGATCCCGCCGCAGGATACCGCCCTGGCCGCGCAGGTCTGGTTCGGCGCGCTCGAGGCGGTGGTGACGCGCTGGCTCCTGGAGGAGCCGCCGTCATCCCTGGAGGACTGCTACCCGGCCCTCCGGACCCTCCTCCTGCGCAGTGTCGGGGTTCCCCCCGCCCGGATCACGCCGATGGAGAACGGCCATGCACATCGCCGCGATTGACCGTCCGGACCTGCTGGACGAGCCGTCCCTCCGCGCGCTTCTGCTGAGCGGCTACGAGCGCGCGCGTGCCCGCGGCCAGCCGGTGCTGGTCAGCCGCGTCATCCCCCTGCCCCCGACCGATCCGCTGGCCTTCTACGCGCGCGCGGCGGTGGCCAGCCGGATCCGGCTCTTCTGGTCGTCTCCGCACGGCGAGCAGGCGCTGGTGGGGGTCGGCCAGGCCTGGGCCCTGGCCGTGGGCGGGCCGCGCCGCTTCACCCGGGCCGCGGCAGTCTGGCAGGCCCGGGTCGACGGCGCGGTGGTCGAGGGGCCGACCGACGCCCCAGCCACCGGCCCGCTCCTTCTGGGCGGCTTCGCCTTCGACCCCCGGCGGCCCTCGACCGGCGCCTGGGCCGGCTTCCCCGACGGTCTGCTCACCCTGCCGCGCTTCCTCCTCACTGCGACGCCCGGAGCCGCCTGGCTCACCCTGAACGCGGTCATGCGGCCGGATCGGCCGATCGAGGTGGAGGCCCGCGCCCTCCGCCGCCTGCGGGCCGTGCTGGCCGCCCCGGATGCCGCCCCGCGCGCCCCGGATCCGCCCGGCCCACTCACCCTCCTGGACTGCTGCCCCTCGACCGAATGGATGGCCATCGTGCGCTCGGCGGTCGACCGCATCCGCCGCGGCGAGTTCGAGAAGGTGGTCCTCGCCCTCTCCCGTCGGGTGCGCGCGGCGGCCCCCTTCCGACCGGCGCGGATCCTCGCGCGCCTCCGCGCTGATTATCCCAGCTGCTACCTCTTCGCCTTCGGCCGCGCCGACCGCTGCTTCCTCGGCGCATCGCCCGAACAGCTCGTCCGCCTCGCCGGCGGCATCGTCCATACCGTCTGCCTGGCCGGCTCGATCGGCCGCGGCGCAACCCCCGAGGAAGACGTGCGGCTGGGGGAGTCGCTCCTTGCCAGCCCGAAGAACCGCGCCGAGCACGCGATTGTCGTCCGCGGGATCCGCAGTCTGCTGACGGCCGCGGGCGTCACCCTCGATCCGCCCGGTCCGCCTGCTCTGCTGAAGCTCCCCACGATCCAGCACCTGCTCACCCCGATCGCCGGGCGCCTCGACGCACCCCGCTCGATCCTCGAGCTGGTGGAGTTCCTGCACCCGACCCCATCGGTCGGGGGACAGCCGCGTGCAATGGCCCTTCGCTTCATCCGCGACTACGAGGGGCTGGACCGCGGCTGGTACGCCGGGCCGGTCGGCTGGCTGGACGCCCGCGGCGAGGGCGAGTTCGCTGTCGCGATCCGCTCGGCCCTCCTGCACGGCCGCGAGGCGACGCTCTTCGCCGGCTGCGGGATCGTGGCCGACTCGGACGCCGAGCTGGAGTACGCCGAGGTGGGCCTG
>JADGGD010000018.1 GCA_019690095.1 Chloroflexota bacterium | reverse complement strand
TCAGGTAGGCCGTGCAGGATTCGAACCTGCGACACCCTGATTAAAAGTCCGCTTGGGCCGAATTCTGCGTGGGAATACACGGTGTGTTCGAGAGAATACGCCGTCGGGATACGGGATATTCTGATCCCGTCTCACCGAGTCCTGTTCGGTTTCGTGCTGATTAGTGACACAACTAGTATCACGGGCACCAGTACCACATGTCGCGGTGGCAGAGTAGCCGCCGCGACGCCCCCGGGCACGGGCTAGACGCGCCCCCGCCCACGGGCCCGCTGCTCAACGCAGCGGGCCTTTTTGTTTGGCGAAACAGACTCTCGAAGAGCTTAATGGAGGCTGAAATGGATATGAATAGCCAAGCGTGGAAGATTATCCACGACATGCTATCGCGTGTCGTGGACCCAGGCGAGTCCTTTGCTCGGGCCCTCGCCTGGTGCGAGGACTACGTTGACCAAGAGCTCAGCGACCGCCTGTCTCCACGGGCGGTCGCTGAGCTCGCAGTCCGTGCCTATCTTAGCGAGGCCAGGGCCCGCTACGCAGTCCCTGGCCAGGTCAGACAGAGTAATCGGGCTGTTCAGGCCCGATCACTGGAAGTATAGCAGAAGGTGAGGCAGCGCCATGAGACCAAACGAATTTCTCCACCGACTCGCGGGGATCCCTCTCGCACGTCGGAACGACTGCGGGTACGAGGCCCGCTACGAGTACGAGGACACCAGCCGCATGTTTGGCTGGGGGCCCGAAGAGGGAGAGGGCATGTGCGACTACCCCGATCTCTGCCCGCTGATGCGGGCAGGACAGTGCCCTCTCGCAGGAGGTGAGACAGCATGAGATACCTCCTGAACTCGGCCGTGATTACACGGCCAGGCAGATATACGTATCGTCTTATCGATCTTGCTGAGGCCCGCGAGTGGCTGGCTCGCGGGCCCGTGGCATCCCGCGTAGGCTACCCGGAGACGGCCGATTTCATCCACCAGGCGCTCGGCGTCCGCGTCCCGCTGAGCCGGGAAGCCTCGGCGATGGAGCCGGGGGACGAGGCGCTGGTGGTGCGCCTGAAGTACCGCGTGGCCGATCCCAGCCTGAAGGGCCGCGTCGCCCCTGGCCCAGATGACTGGGAAGTCGGACTCCTGGTGATGGAGGAGGTGTAGCATGCCTCTTCCTTCCATGACGCCAGAGCAGATTCGCGAGCTCCGCCAGGCTCTCGGCATGAGCCTGAAGGAGTTCGGCGAGGCTGTCGGAGTCTGGGGAGAATCAGTCTGGCGCTGGGAGCACGGCCGCACCAGGCCGCACCGGCTCGTTCTCCGTCGGCTGTGGGAGCTCAAGCGTCGGCTAGACGCTAATACTCACGGGCAGTAGAACCACCCCTGCCCGCGCGGCAGGCACATTGACCAGTCCGGCGTCGGCGTCGGCCAGCTCGCCGGCGTCGCGGTGACCACGACCTCGATCACCTGCGGGACGGTCCCGATGCCGGCGAGCAGGATGAGCATGAGGAGCGCGAGCTCCAGAGCGAGCATGATCAAGCACCCGCGCATAATTTCAGCAACTTCATTCGATCAAACGGCGGCTGAATATCCGTCTTTCCATCTGCCTTCCCCTCGGGCGTCTCCCAGTGCTCCGGCAATGTCTCCACGGTGAGCGGGAACCCGTATCGTCGGGCCATCTGCATCAGCCACCACGCGAGCGTCTGATACTGTGCGTCGGTGATCGGATCGCCAAGCCGAGGCTGCACGAGCTCAACGCCGAGGTAACTCGCATTCTTCGCCCGGCAGTGCCAGGCGATCAGGTCGGGATCAACCACCTGCGCCAGTGTCCCGTCGGCCGCGATCACGGCGTGGGCGCTGACCTGGCTGCGCGGGTCGGCGAACCAGGCCAGGGTCGCGTGAAACTCCTGCTCGACCGTCGGTGCACCACCCCGCGTGCTGTGTAGGACGCAGCCGATCGTTCGCGGGCGTGGACCGTCATGATTCGGCGAGGGCGCAGAGATGATGCGCGGTGGCGTGAGTCCCTCGCCGCTCACGGTAAAGGGAGGGCGTCCACCGCTCGCTGCAGCTCGGTCGCCTTGGCGATGACCTCGCCCGCCATCTTCTTGACGATCTCTTTTGTCGGCTTGATCTTCCCCTGGCCGACCAGGAAAGTCAGAAAGTTGTTCTCGACTCCGCCTGCAGCCACCCAGGCCGCGTACTCGTTCGGGAATTGATCCTTGAGTGCCATAGCTGTGCCTCCTGTCTGTCTCACTGCTGACAATCGTGCCAGCAACGGATCCGTTATCCCGTCTGTGTCGAAGTCGCGCCAGTCGTCGGTCGCCCCCGCTGTGAAGACGGTGGCACCGATCATGTAGCTATCGCGCTGCAGCTCGGTGTCATAGGCGATGAGCTCGGCGACGTACTGCTCGGCGCTGATACCGTCCCGGCGCCATCCGCCCTGGCCAACGTAGGTGCCACCATTCCCGTCTCGAACGCGATCCCGTCCACACTCGGTGATGATCACTGGTGGGTCGCCCGAACGCCAGAACTGGCGGTAGCGGAGTGCATTCCAGCGGGTGAATCCACGCTCCGCCCAGTAGCAGTGCACCGCGATCGCATCGGCACCACTATTCCGCGCCGCTTCCCAATCCTCGGCAGTGTAGTCCCCCGTGCCCCAGGAGCCGATGGCGACCTTCACTCCCGCCCGGTGCAGCAGATTGATCACCGCGCACATCTGGTCACGTGTCGGGTGCACCTCGTTCCACACCTCGACATACAGGCGTGGGTGGCGGTATCCCTTAAGGGCGTTCAGGATCGCGGCAGAGATGACCTGCGGGTCGGCATCCAGCTGCTGATCCGCGAAGTAGTGACGGAAGATCCTGACTGCATCAGGTGGCGCTTGCCCCAGTGCTTCCGTCCCATCAATCTGTTTGACGACGCCTGCCTGCCTGGCCCAGGTGAGAGCTTCAGGTGTTGGGCGAATCACGTGCGGCCCAAGCTTCATTTCCACACCACCACCCGCAGCGTTCCACTCGCGATATCTACCGTTGCGCCCGTCTCGTTCCTCAGGACGACGCGTACCGTATCCGCGGCCTGGACGTATGCCGACAGCAGCACGTTCCGCGCGCCGATCTGGTCGTGATCCGCCACGGCCACGTCGCCGACTGCCGCGCCAGGGACGGATACAGTCGTCGCGGCAACGGCCCCGGCGGCGAGCGATGGTGGATCCCACGTCACCGCCGCGACGAGCCGCCGCGGCCGCTCCTGCGTCTCCAGGGACGCCACCCGCTGTCGCAGTGTCACGATTTCCTCGATCAGGCGTTCGGTTATCGCGTCGCTCATACCAGCATCGTCTCCACGTCGATTTTCTCCGCGCCGTCCCGGTCGAGCGAGACCGAGACGCCGACGATCTTCTGTGTCGTCTGAATGTCACGGTACCGCGCCGTCACCAGGTCGCCCAGGAAGTAGTGGACGCCGTAGTAGCACGCGGGCGTCTGGAGGATCGAAAACTTGAACGTTGGCCGCGCGCGCACGTCGAACAGCTTCGCATCGCCCTTCGCGTCCAGACCGTCAGTTGTGGACTCGCTCCGCGCGTCAACGAAGACCTCGATGTCGTTCGTCGCCGCGTAGTCCGCACCCGTTCGCACGACGACCGCGCGGTCGACGCCCTCACCCTGCCCGCCGACGATGGCGACGGTACGCTCGTCGAGACGGTCGTGGGCAAAGCGCGGCTCGGCCATGTTGCCGCGTTCGAGCGCAAACAGCAGCGTCGCGGTGCGGTCGGTGCCGCGCTGGCCGGTATACCAGCGGAACTCCCAGGCCTGTGTGCCCGTCTTGACCAGGTCGAAGTCACCTCCGGCGATGGGGGCGAGCTCCTGCAGCACCTCCAGCAGGTTGCGGTAGGCACAGTCCCGCGAGATCGTGTTCCCGCGCGCCTGATCGGTTTCGACCGTCAGGCCGGTAATCGCGCCGTTGCGAATCCGCCCATTCGCCGTCGTGGCGTTCGCACCGGCGTTGTAGGAGACCAGCGTCTTCATCACCGTCTCGGCCTTGACGTTCTGGAACGACGAGCGGTTGGTCGTGCCGGCGGCCCAGGCGACGATCCGACGCGCAAGCAGTGAGAGAATGCCCGGGAACCGGAGCTCGACCGTGTCGTGGTCGGTGTAGCGCCGCTCCTGGTAGCGCCAGAGGCCCCAGAAATCCGCCGTCCAGGTGCCGAGACCCATCGTCGGATTGCGGCGGTAGACGATGGCCTGGCCGTCCAGCTCCAGACTCGTGAGCGCCGGGTGGTCGCCGCGCAGGGTGACGGTGAGCAGCCCTGGCGCGTTGACGCGGCGCGAGTAGCTGAGCATTAGGAAATCCGTGATCTCTGCGACCTTGACGCCCGCCGCCGTATGGAGGTCCAGCCGGTACTCGGCGCTCATGGCCCCGCGTTATCCCCCCAACAGTGCGATGAGCGCCTGCCGTCGCACCTGTTCATCCACTGCCATTGTGACCAGTCGGTCCACGATGGCATTCGCCCTAGCGGTGGCCGTCGTCTGATCCATTGGCACTATGCCCGCCGAATCCGGATCGTGTGGCTGGACGTAGAGCAGATTGCCATCGCAATAGACGAGCACGACCGTACCGCCCTGCGGCCAGTCGCCGCGAGACCGCCAATACTCCGGCGGCTGACCAGCGAGCGGCGAAGTTTCGTCCCAGATCGCCACCTGGTAGCGCGCGCGTTCGGTGGCTTCCAGCGTCGCGCGGTCGATGGCAGCGATGGCCTGCTGGACCTGTTGGAGCGTCACGTTCGCGCCGAGCGCGCGCGCCTGCTGGAGGAGATCCAATGCATTGACCATTGTTAGCCTCCCAGAATGAGTAGTGCTTTGATCTGTTTGATCTGCTCTGCTGTGATAACTGTAAGTTCCGGATCGTATTGCACGCAGGCGGCGCTTATGATGCTGCCCTCTTGTCCGCCCACGGCGTAGATCTTACCGTCGGGAGGGACCGCACCGGCGTGCCTGTAGCGTGCCGCGGGCATGCTGGTCTTGCTTGTCCAGGTGTTCGTCGTCGGGTCATACTGCTCGCACGTTGCGAGGTAGGAGCTGTTGTGTCCCCCGACGGCGTACAGCTTGCCGTCCGAGGGCACGGCAGCGGCGAGGTACCCGCGCGCCGTGGGCATGTTTGCCTTGGCTGTCCAGGTGTTGGTGGTGGGGTCATACTGCTCGCAGGTGGCGACGTAGTTGGCCCCATTGTGCCCTCCCACGGCGTAGATCTTGCCGTCGGGAGGGACCGCAGCGGCAAGTCCCCACCGTGCCGTCGGCATGTTCGCCTTCGCGGTCCAGGTGTTCGTCGTCGGGTCATACTGCTCGCACGTTGCGAGGTCGGAGCCGTTGTACCCTCCCACAGCGTAGAGCTTGCCGTCGGAGGGAACGGCGGCGGCCAGAGCCGAGCGCGCCGTCGGCATGTTCGCCTTCGCGGTCCAGGTGTTCGTCGTCGGGTCATACTGCTCGCACGTTGCGAGGTCGGAGCTGTTGTACCCTCCCACAGCGTAGAGCTTGCCGTCGGAGGGAACGGCGGCGGCGAGGTACCCGCGCGCCGTGGGCATGTTTGCCTTGGCTGTCCAGGTGTTGGTGGTGGGGTCATACTGCTCGCAGGTGGCGACGTAGTTGGCCCCATTGTGCCCTCCCACGGCGTAGATCTTGCCGTCAGAGGGAACAGCAGCGGCAAGATCCAGCCTTGCCGTGGGCATGCTCGCTTTGGCGTTCCAGATACCTGAGGATGCAGTGATAATCTTCTGTAAGTGCGCAAACGCAATCGTGTTCATCACGTCACCTCCAGCCCCGATGCTGTTGCCGTTACGCCTGCTGCGCTTGCGCTTGCCTGAATTGTTGCCCCGGCGGGAACAACCAGCGCCGGCTTGATGACGTACGGCAGACCTTGCACGTCAAGGCTCCAGTTGTATGCAATCGCGTTGCTCGTGCCGGCGCTCCCGCTCGGCGGCACAACGTAAATCGAGACGGTGATCGGGCTGGCCGTGGTGTTGACGAAGACGACGCTCAGCAATTCCGCGTAGCCCGGCGAGGCGGGCGCGGTGTAGAGCGTCGTGAGCGTAGTCGTGAGCGCTGCCTGGAACAGCTGCTTCGGTGCTGATGCCATTCACACCTCCTAGAGCCCTGCAAAATACAGGGATAGTACCGGGTCCTGCCACGGCACATCTATGCGAGTCAGGAACTGACAGTACACACGCTCGTCTGTCACCGAGATCACGCCTCCTGTCGTCACGCTGACCTGGGCGAGCGGAATATCATACGTGTTGTTCGGATTCTGCGTCAGGCTGGGTGGCCCTGCCCCCTCTGTCCCAGCCAGGCGCGTGATCCGCACCGTGTGTGCTGTCCAGTTTGCCCGTAGCACAACGCGGTCGATCCGCGTGTTCGCCACGGGCGTCGGGATCGTCACGTCCACCGCCGCGTCGTTCTCGTACGGGATGCCGTAGACGTACGCCGCGCCTGTGCCCACGGTGACCTTGCCCGCGCCAGACGTGACCTGGAGTTCCTGGTTGTAGCCACTGACGATCCCCGCATTCGGCGAGTTCGCCGAGAACGTTCGCCGCAGCCACTGGAAAATCTGGCTCTGTGTGTACGGATTCGCTCCGTCGCCCGACGTGCCCGTGTTCCAGAAGATGGACGATTCTGACATCACTACACTCCGAACTACACTCCGATGTAGCGGGCATTGAACTGGAGGTAGATCTCCGTGCCCGCGGTGATGTTCTGCGCGCTGACCCTGATCGAGTTGACCCCACCTGGCGGGTTCGGATGCGCACCGATCCGAAATGTCGCCAGGTTGGAATCAGCAGTCAGATCGGCGATCCTGTTCGTGCCATTTGCGTCCGTCACGGTCTTCTGGCCGTAGCGGCAGTCGATGATCCGACGCTCGCCAGCGCCAAGCGAGACACCTGTGAAATCGAGCTTGTCCCCGAGCGTCTCATTCGTGATCACGAGATTCGTTGCAGGACCGATTACCGTGATCACGGGATAGGCATCCCACGTCCCGCTGTAGGTGACCTGGCGCGTGGTATTGATGGATGAGGCGCCGACGTGCCAGGGGATCGCTAGCGGCACGGTCATCTGATCCCCTGCGCCGCCGATGCCGTAGGTGATCGTGGTTCCAGTAGGGTCATACCAGGTGGGGTCAGGCGCCAGGAGCTCGACAACGACAGGCTGCCAGGATGCACGGAGGTCGGGATCGACGGCAAGACCCAGCTCAGCACTGTAGTAGCAGTCGATCTGCCGCACAGTGCCATCGGAGCGCGTCAGACGCAATGCCAATGGTGTGTCCGATGGGCGCAGGAGTGCCAGCAGACTGTTCCGCCGCTGCCACCAGTCACTGTCGCTCCCGCCGCGGGCGAGCAGACTCAGCGCAATCTTGCGCGGCTGGAGACGGAACCCTCGGTCGCTGGCACCGTGCTGCTGCGGGCCCTGCTCGATGATGCGGTTTGCCGGCGCCATGCCGATGCCGTCGAGTCCCGTCAGGATGTAATCCTGTCCGTCACTTACGTTGATCTCCGCCCCACCGGCGATGATTGAGAGCGTCCAGGTCATGTCGCCGCTCCGAGCAGTTGCAGCAACCGGATCTCGTCACGTAAGCTGCGCTCGTCCTGGTAGCGGTACTGTGCGTTGATCACATACGTTGGCCGCCGGCTGATTGCGTCAGCGATTCTCTCCGCCATGGCCTCCAGGGCAGCTGTGTTCCGCAGCGGCACCACCGCCTCGGGCCCTGCCTCGCCCAGCACGGCCAGTGTTGGCCGGGTCACGATGCCGCCCTCGGCGAGCATCGGAATCAGCGGAATGTCAGGCGTGTCCACGTCGAGGCCACCCCAGCCCAGATGGCCACCACCAACACGGCCAACCCCTGGCACATCCACACTTGGCAGCTCGACGTCGAATCCGGGAATATGGAAGTGCAGACGATTCCAGGCGGTGATGAGCGAGTCGACCATTCCGATGATCGCATTGACCCCGCCCTTGACCAGTCCTGTGATTCGCTCCCAGATATCGTGCGTCGTTGCAGCGATCGAATCCCAGATCTCCGTCCACCGAGCCTGAACATTGTCCAAGAAGGGAATGATCAGGTTGTTCAGGATGAAATCCGCTGCCAGGGTCACGATCTGGGTCAGCGCATCCCAGGTCCGCTGGAGAATCTGGCGCACCATATCCCACGCCAGACTCCAGCGTCCATTCAGGATCGCGAGGATCAGCGTGATGAAGTCCAGGATATTCTGGAACACTGTCGAGACAATCACCTGCATGATCTGCCAGGTCGTCTGCAGGAACGCCTGGATCAGCCCCCACTCCAGCTCCCAGAACGCCTGGAGCGCCTGCAGGATCGCCGTCACGACGTCCTGGATCGCCGCCATCGTCACGGTTACCACGTCCTGAATCACTGGCATCACGGTCTGGATCAGGAGCTGCATCGCCGTCCAGACGGTTGTCCACAGCTGCTGCATCAGCGGCAGATTCAGCGTCCACCACGCTGAGATCTGGTTCATCACGTTCAGGATGAGCGGCCCGATCACCGCCATCACGGCGCTGATCGCGCTCTGGATCGCTGCAAAGACGGTCTGCGCCGTCGCACGCAGCGCCGACAGGGCGGTGGAAACCGCGCTGACAACCGATGCGGTGATCTCACGGATGCCGCCGAAATCACTTGCCCAGGCGGCCGCCAGGAGCGCCACGGCAAGAACCACCAGACCGACCGGCGAGAGCAGGAATGCGATGCCTGCTGCGATCGCGCCGACAGCCGCAATCACCGGTCCTGCCGCGGCCACGACCGCGAGGAAGGCACCGGCGGCGGCCAGGAGCCGTGGGTCGAGCTCGGTGATCTTCGGGATCAGGTCAGCGATGGCTCGCACCCAGCCTTCGAGCGTCCCGAGCACCGGCGTCGCGAGCTGCAAGAACACCGTCTCGATCTGGCTCTTGAGGCCCTCGATCGCACCGCCCAGACCCTTCATGCGTGCGCCAGCAAGCTCAGCGGCCGCGCCCTGTCGCGTCACCGCTTCGTGCATCTGGTCATAGGCCTTGACCCCGCCCATCAGGACGATATTGGCCGCACGCACAGCATCCGACCCGAAGATCGTCGCGAGCGCCTGGTCGCGCTGCTGCTGGGTGAGGTTGCCCAAGCGGTCGCTGAACTGTGCGATGATCTCGCGAAAAGGCAGCATCTTTCCCTGAGCGTCGTAGATCGTGATGCCCATCTCTTTCATGAGCTTGGCGGCCTTATCTGTCGGGGCCTCCAGGCTCAAAAGCATCTGCTTCAGGCTCGTGCCGGCGTCCTGCCCCTGGATGCCAGCGTTCGACATCTCGCTGATGCTTGTGACGAGCGCGTCAATCGGCTGGCCAGCGCTGGCGAAGACGGCTGCCGACATCCTCAGAGCATCGGACATATCCGTGACCTCGCCTGACGAGGCATTCGCGGCCGCTGCCAGCAGATCCGCCACGCGGGTGGCCTCGGTCCCTTGCAGATGGAACGCGTTCAGTGCATTCGCCGCGATCTCGGCTGCCTGGGCCTCGGAAAGATGCCCGGCTGCCGCAAGCTGGAGGACACCCTTTGCTGCCCCCAGCGTGTCATCCACGCTCAGGCCGGCCTTGGCGAGCTCGGTCATCGCACGCCCAGCGTCAGCGGCAGAGGTCGCCGGCAGAGACATATCCGCGCCCAGGGCAATCGCGACGTCCTGGACCTTCTTCATCTGGTCGGCTGTCGCTCCAGTCACCGCCTGGAACATATTCATTGAGCTCTGGTAGCTGGTCGCGGTATCGAGCGCGGTCTTGGTGACGCCGGCGAGCGGCGTGGTCACGCCGAGCGTAAGCAATCCGCCAAGCTTCGCAGCGTCCTTTCCGAATGATGACAGCTGCTTCGAGACCGACTGCATCGCGCGCTCGGCCTCGGAGATATCAGCACCGATTTTGACCAGCAGCTGCGCGATGGTAGTCGCCATTAGTGACTCCGTGCCCGCTTCATCGCCTCGGCCTCTGCCTCCGCCTCGGCGGACTGCGAAATCAGCGCCCAATCACGCCAGACGCTCGACTGCCGTGCCAGCTCCCACGGCGCGACCCCGAGGTAGCGCGCGGCACGGATGAGCAGGTACCACTCCGGCGGATGTCCCATCTTTCCCTCGGTCACGATCCAGCGCCGGAGGCCCCGGCGCTCTGCAGGTTTGGGCGTAGGTCATCCGTGATCGCCTGCGCAACCCGGACCAGAAATACCGTCGGCAGTCGCCGCAGATTCTCCGCGGTTGGTGCCAGCGGCTCGCCGTCCTCATCGAGCACGTCCCACTCGACCAGACAGTGTGCCAGGAGCGCAACCATCGCCGCACCGCCCCGCTGGTCCGCGGTGTACTCGCGCAGCTGGTCCTCCAGCTCGGGCGTGACCCCTCCCGGGCGGTAGGTGATCGTCACGGTCTCGTCGCCGACCCGGAGCGTGCAGGTGCGGCGATCCTGCGCGAGGTGGCTCAGTCGAACAGGCATAAAGCCTCCATCACAGCGTGCTCAGGGTGTTCACGACCTGGATCTGCTGCGCCATCCCCCAGGCGGCGTCGTAGGCGACGGTGAACGTCCACTCGATGGCATAGACGCCGTCCTCGTCGCTGAAGTCGCTCACATCGCTCACCACGCCGCAGAGATCGTGCTGGAACGAGTAGTCGTTCCCGGTCTCGATGTTGGGCCCGGTCGCCGTGATGCGGATGTACTTCTTGTCCCCAGTCCGCATCGCCGTGAGCAGCTCCATGCCCTGAGCGTCAGCCTCAACGAGCAGCTTGAGCTCGGCCTTGGGGGCGGTTTCGACGTGGGCGGCGAAGCCGGATATGGCCGAGTTGAGCGGCCAGACCGGCCCGAAGCGGTCGCTCATCTTGAACTCGGCCGAGAGCACGCGCAGCAGCTGGGTCGTCCCGATGCCGGCGCTGGTCGAATCGAGGTAGACATTGACCTGGGTCGGCAGGATCGGCACGAGCGGGACCGCCGTCGGCGAGGCGGTCAGGCTGATCCCGTCCTGGAGCGCCTGGCCCAGCATCGTCCCATCGATCGTGAACTCGTCCCGCGTCAGCTTGTAGCCGAACTCGGTGACCAGGCCGTAGGTCCACTTGCGCGCGCGGACAGACGAGCCGTGCTCGACGGTGTAGGTCTTGATCGTGTCGGTCTGGCTCTGGCTCGGCGTGAAGGTCCAGCGGTAGGCCAGTCCACTCGGCGGAGAGATCTGGACAGGCGCCGCATACGCGAAGGCCGACGCGAGCGGGTAGACGATCTCGGTGTAGGTCGCCTGCCCGCTCAGCTTCGCCTCGACGGACTCCTTGCCGAGCGCGGCGACCGTTGCGAACTTTCCGCCCATCGGGCGGAACGTCTTGATGTCCGCCTTGATCGCCGGCTCGATGCTAAGCGCCTGGAGCAGCTTGGTCGCCGCAACGCTTGTCCCTGGCGTCGCCTCGACGCCGATCTGGACGATGTTGTTGACCGTTGCGATGTCTGGCATCTCTTCCTATACCCCCTGCACGAGGACGCGCCACAGCCCGCCCAGGTGGCGGTACTGGACGCCGCTATCAACCTCGACGTACTCGACGGGCTGCTCTCTCACGCACATCAGCACCTCCCCATCTACTACGCTGCCGCTTGCGCCCTGGAGGAGCTGGTCAAGCCGATCCGCGATGGCCTTGAGAGACTGGAACGAGCCGCCCTGGCCAACCGCTTTCACCTGGTAGACCAAGCTGGTCATGATGCGCGCGGGCCCAACCCCACGCACGTCGTGCCCTTGCTGGTGGCTATAGACGACGAATGGCAGTGCGGCATCCTGCGGCGCGAGGTAGCCATAGACGCGGCCACCGACGAGACCACTCAGCGTGGTATCGCCGCTCAGGAGCTGGTACAGCCACTGGTCCACCCGAAGCGTTTCAAGCGCCATCAGTCCAGGAGCTCCTTCATCGCCGCCTCGAACGACGGCCGCACCGCCTCAGCCGCGGGCCCTAGATAGGGACGTGGCGGCACATAGCCTCCACCCCGCGTGTGGTGCCCCAGCTCGACGTAGGGCGCATACTCGACGGCCGTCCCCACGGTTGCCGTCAGGTCGCTCTCCATCGTCGTCTGGATGCTGTTCTTCAGGTTGCCAGTCCGGACCGGGACGATCTGCTTTGCCCGTGCCTCGATATCGAATGCCGCCTTGCGCACGGCTTGGCTCGCTCGCTGGCGCACCTGGCCGCGTAGCTCTGGCAGGCGATCGAAGACAATCTGCGCGACCACCGTGCTAGCCATGGGAACCATCCCTCTGCGGCGGTGGCTCCTGCTCCGGCGAGAGCTTCGCCAGCGCGTCGCGCAGCACCTGCGGCACCGGGAGCCCCGCCCGCGCTACGTTCTCGATGAGTGAGAGGCCCTCGTGCGCCGCGTAGAAGCCCGCCACCGCCTGGCCGACGGGAAGTCCGACCGCTGGCTCGAGCCAAACGCCGCCCGCGACGACGAGCAGCACGATCGCCTTCCGCGCCATGCCCCGAAACGAAACGTCCGAGGACAATTCCTGGGCGATGAACGCGGCCAGCATCCCCGTGGCGATGTCGAGCGCCATGAGCCCAATGAGCACCTGCACGAGCACTGGCAGCCCTCCCCAGAGCGCCGCCAGTGCACCGGCGGCGAGCTTGAGATAGAACACGAGCGTGTCCCGCTCCACCTCACACCTCCACCGCCACGACCCGCGTGGCGAGCTCGTAGCTCCGTGGCGCCAGCACCCCGACCACCTCGAACGTGCGCGAGCCGACCACGATGCGATCGGCCGCGGTCACGTCCATCTGAGCCGGCAGCGTCAGCGTCCAGAGCACACGGTCCTGGACGCGCTCAGCGACGACCTGCTCGGCCGTCGTGTTGCCACTGGGCGAGACACGGCAGGCGACCGTGGTGACGGTCGACCAGCTCTCGGTGAAGCCGCCCATGCCATCCGAGGTGCGTGCGACGCGCTGCACCTGCGCCGTGTCGGGCAGGCTCGCAGTGAGCGTGGCCTGCATGCTGGCGAGATCGGCCGTCGAGAGCATCACCACACCCCCACATCAGCCCGTGCCTGCACGGCCACAGACGGCCGCTGGCGGCGCCGGTACTCGCGCGCCAGATCCAGCAGCGCCCGCAGCTTCTGCGAGCGCTGGAACGACTGACCGTCGGTAGAGAAGTCAAACTCCTGCTTCACCTTCGCCGCCCACTGCTCCAGCAGGTCGGCTGCGGCGCCGTAGACGTCGTAGACCTTGCCGAGAATGAAGAGCGGCGGGTTCTGGCCGGGCGAGGCGAACGTCCAGTGCCCCGTGAGCCGGTCACTCGTCACCGGTGTCAGTGCAGTCCACGCGGCGTCGTAGAGCTGCTCGTCTGCCTCCCAGTCACCTAGACCGGCATAGTAGTCGCGGTACTCGACCAGGCCGGTGGGGAGCGGCGTGGGCTCGGGGTGCAGCGGCGCGTAGCGTACCACCGTCTGGTAGCGGTCGAGCGCTGCCTGCACCTCGTCGTCCGTAAACGTCTGCTCAGCGCCGGCGGGATCGCCGATGAGCAGCCTCGTCCTGGCAATCAGTTCCACCATGCTCGCTCGCGGCATCCGTCACCTCCGCCGGCGGCTCCAGGCCCTGGGCGCGGTGCCAGGCGGCGATCTCCTCAGCCGTGGCCAGGCGGAAGCCCTGCCGAAGCAGGGCCTCCGCCCAGTCATCCGGCACCGAGTGCGTCGCGCCGTGCGGGTTAACCAGATACGCCATCAGCTCAGCACCACAACTCCTGCGGCATCCCTCAGCTCGGCCACGCCGTACAGGATGTCGAGGCCGACGCGCACGCCACGGTAGCTGATGTCGTAGGCATACAGCACGCGGATCACCAGACCCGTGTCAGGGTCCCGCACCGTCGCCGCCTGCACACCACTCCCCGCCGGCGGGTCCATGAACGGTCGGGTCGCCAGGATGAACGCCTCGCGGTGGAACGCCAGGTTCTTCGTGCTGTTCGGCGTCCCCGCCACGACCGGCACGAGCTGGCTCATGTACACGTCGAAGCCGTAGATGCGACCGAGGCTCCCTTCGCTCACGCCCTGCGCCCGGGCGAAGGCAAAGTAGTTCGTGAGATCGGGATCAGCCAATAGCGCGATCTCGTCCTTCGGCGAGATCACCAGGTAGCGCGCATCGAGCGGGACGCGAGCATCGTTCAGTGCCTTCCGCGCCTCCCGAATCGTGGCGGCCGTCAGGTCGGTGCCGCTCGTCCCTACACTCGTTGAGAGACCAGCGTAGAGCGCGAACAGGTCGTTCTCGACCGCCTCGGCGATGGCGAGCGCAGCAGGCTGGATGTACCGATCGAGTAGGTCCGGACGCGCCTGAGCTCGCGCTACATCCTCGACCAGGAAATCGACCGCCTTGTGCTTGTTGAGCGTCACACTGACGGTCGCGCCGCCCGTCGGCGTCTGCGGGTTGATCGGGGTGTCAGCCGCCTTGTCTTGTGCCGTAAACCTACCCGGGTAGGGGATGTTCAGGGTCTTACCCACGAAGGCCGGCTCAACGTCCGAGTCCTTGGTCACGAGTCGAGCCATGACCATGTTCGCCTTGAGCACGTCCAGCGCTCGCTGTGCCCAGACCTGCGGTATGAACCCGCTGGTATCCGCAATCGTCGTCGTGATGTTCGCCATTGGTTAGTCCTCCGTCAGCCGGGGACGATGCGTCCCTCAGCCATCGCACGTAAGATGTCCTCGCGGTGCTGCTCGTAGAAGCGGCGGTCGGCGATCTGGCTCATCGTGAACGTCCCGCCCCGCTGCTGACCCGTTGCCGGGTTCGTCGGCGAGCCGGCTGTCACGACTGGCTGGCCAGCAAGGTACGGCTTCGCCTTGAGCAAGTCCTTGAGTGCCTGCTCCAGGTTCTTCGGGCTGCCGTCCTCGTCGAACTCCAGGTTGCTCATGTCGAGCAGGCGGTACGCCGCCTCGGGGTCCACGATGCCGAGCCTGCTCGCCGCGAGCATGGTCTCGTACTTCAGCGTGCGCTCCTGGCGCTCTCGCTGCCACAGCGCCTGCTCGCGCTCCAACTCGGCAAGCCGCTTCTGAAGGCGCTCGGTCTCCGAGAGCTTCGCCTCCTCGTCAGCCTTGACCTTCGCCTCCAGTTCACGCAGCCGCTTGCGATACTCCGCAGCCTCCGCCTTGAGACGGGATATGACTGGATCAACCTTCTCCTCGGCCTGTGGAGCCGAGGGGTCTGGCGGGATTGCCTGCCCGCCCGCATCCTCTGTGGGCACCTGGCCCTGGGTCTCGTCTGCCATCAGCTAGTCTCCTGCGATCCTGCGCAGTGATTCCGGCGGCTCCTCGTCCATCTGGCGGTACAGTCGGATGAGCGCCCGAGCAGCCTTCCGCTTCGCCTCGGGCGGTGCCTGCACCCCACCTCGCGCACCGGCCAGCGCGGCAGCGGCCGCATGGATGCCGTTGCGGTTGTAGGCGCCGCCTGGCTCCTTGACCGGCAGCTTGCAGTTCGCCTTGGTCTTGTCCTTGCCGGGTGGATTGAGATCGATCAAGCACGCCGCGCAGAATTGGTCAGCATCCTTGTAGTCGGACTCGGAGATGCTGCCCCACGGCTTATCGCTGAACTCGGCCATCCATCACCTCGCCAGACAAACAAAAAGCCGCCGACCCCGGACGATATGTCCGAGATCGGCGGCAGAACAGCCGCGCGTCTGATGGTATGCTAGCGCGTGGCTAGCCGTGTGTCAAGACCAAGCGGATGCAGGACACGGCTAGGCAACCTCCCTAGCCTGGGCACGCCACCGCCGCTGCTCGCGCCTCAGCAGCTCATCGAGCGGGAGAGGTTTCTGACCAGGAAGCTGCCAGAGGATGTCCAACTTCGGCAGGTCCTCCCAGCGATTAAAGTCGAGGAAGCCGACAATCTCCAGCCCGGCAATCTCTCCTGTCGGCTCGCCCCGACTATCCAGGGCTCGAAAGATGACGATATCCCCATCATAGACTTCCGTGCCCCAATCGTCAGGGGTGGGCTCTACAAAGACCTTGAGCACGTCAGTCTGGGGACCTGGCCAGATCATGGATGCCCTTACTGTGACCACAGCAGTTCCTCATCCCGATACTTACGCAAGTCACGCTCGGCGATGATGTGCATCGTCCAGGCATGACTATCCCCTGAAATGATAGCATACCCAACCAGGGATTGCCCTTCTTCATCCCACCGGCTGAGTGCGCGTCGCCGCCCTTCGCGGGTGGCTCGTAGCTCATAGACACCGTGCAGAATCCGCTCGATGCGCTCGGGCTTACGCCAGATGCGGTTATCAACGAGAAGGTGATAGAGATCATCAAGGCTGATGGATACGACCTCACCATTGGGCATCTGAATACCTCGCTGCCAGCGCTCATGCCAGAGGTATTCCGCCCGATCGACAGCCTCTCGTGTCATCTTGCCTTCACGAATCAAGCGCTCGATGCGCTCTCTGGGGCTCTCCGCCCCGCCCGCAATCGGCGGCAACTCCCGCTGGGTCACTCCCCGCTCCAACCAGCGGCGGGCTGCTTCCGGACCAACAATCTCCGCCAGGCTCCGCTCATACCCCACCCGCCCCCACCGCGCATCACGGCGGAAGCCCCGCAGGTCCTCCAGGGTGATCTGGCCAGCTCGATACGCGGCGAACTTGGCCGGCCCGAGGATGGCCCGCTGCTGCTCTTCGGGGAGCCGGGCGAACAGCTCCGGTCCGGGCGTCACCTCCACCCGCGTCTCGGTGACATTGCGGAAGCCGAGCTCCGCCCAGGATTTCGTCAGAGGAACGGGACTGCATCGGCACCGTGGGTGGCTCGCAAAGTGCTCGTCGAGACTGTGCACCGTCCCATGCATGCTCCAGCAGTTATGCACTATAATGCCGTTGGCAGCATACCACCCTGGAGCGGTTTGGAGGTTGAAGACGTGCCCACGAAAGCCCCTGCGGAAAACCTTGAGCACGCGGTCCGTGCGTACCTTGCCGGCGAGGCGGCGCAAAAGGTTGCGCCCCGATTCGGCATTTGCGGCAAGCGACTCACTGCCATCCTCAAAGAGCGGGGCTTGCTCCGAGACAAAGCAGCGAGGTACAAGCGCGCCAGCGAATACCGGCAGCAGACATTCCGCCCCAAGGCAGCGCCGTTCGCCCAGGAGATCATATCTAGCTATCTGGCCGGCGAGTCGCTCTATCAGATCGCAACTCGTCTGGGGCTTGGAAGATACGCCGTGATGACGGTACTCAAACGCGCGGGTATCACCATACGCACACTGCAGGAAGCACAGGAGGTCCGTGCCGCGCGAACGCCGCTGTGCCCCCGCAAGGTGGTCTTCCAGGACCATCCGGGCCCCTACTTGCGCTCTTGGGACGAGCGTATCAAAGCTGCCCAGCGTTGGCAGGAACGGGCGGCACAGGGAGAGCAAGTGCACAGATCCAGCACCGAGATTGCTTTGCAGCAAATGCTGCTTGCACGTGCTATCGCCGTCATCCCCCAGCAGGCGGTTGGCCCATACAACGTAGATCTCGGAGCCTACCCCATCGCCGTGGAAGTCTGGGGGGGAACATTCCACTTCAGTCGGGACCATACCGAACGCTTTCGGTATCTCCTCAATGGGGGTTGGAACGTAATCATTGTCTACGTCAATGCTAAAGACAGCCCCCTCACTGAAGGCGCTGCAGACTACATCGCATCCCTCGTGCAAGCTGCCCGCAGAGACCCATCCGTTCGTGGTCAATACTGGGTGATTTGGGGTAATGGCGAGCTGTTTTCCTCCGGCCGTCTCGATGACGACAATATCGCCCGAATAGTACCGAGAAAACGCTTTCTCCGGTCTGGGGCCTGACACTAAGGTACCTGCCGGAACACAGAATGCACACGTCCTGGCATTCGCCGCGCTGTGCCAGACCCAGCCCTCGACGACGTCGCGGTTGGCCTCGTACACACGCCGACTGCTCTCCCGGTACGCCCGCAGCACCTCGG
Organism: Chloroflexota bacterium; assembly: GCA_019690095.1. GTDB lineage: Bacteria > Chloroflexota > UBA6077 > FW602-bin22 > CADDYW01 > JADGGD01. The sequence goes on along the minus strand of JADGGD010000018.1, from coordinate 14,271 downwards.
TGCGCGCAATGGTGAGCGCGCGCACGAGATTCCCGCCCAGCGCCTGGCGCACCTGGCGCGCTATCTGGGTGGGGTGCTGCCCCGTGGCCACGCCGGCGATGAGCGCCTGGCGCACCTGCCGCGACGCCTCCGGCCCGAGCTCGTCGAGCAGATCGCGCAGCGGCGAGCCGTCCTGAAGAAAGCCGATCAGGTCTCGGAGGGCCTCGCTCGGCAGCCGGGCGAACGTGATTGTCACGCCCGGCGGCGGCTCGCCGAGCCCTGCGAGCATGAGCTGCTCGGCGTGCTGTTGGCCCAGTTCCACTGCCTGCGCCTGGCCGGCGACGATGACCGGCTCGGCGTAGCGGGCAAACTGGTTGATCTCCGCCTCGACCTGGCGTTGCAGCGTCTGCAGCCGCTCGAACTGGAGCAGCCAGGCAGGCGACACGTCCTCGCCGCGCTGCCGCGCCTGGGCGATCTGCTCGCCGAGGTCGTCCAGGCGCTGGCGGATGCGCTGCCAGACGGCGCCGTAGGCGCGCACGAGCTCGCTCGCGGCCTGGCGCTCGCGGCGGAGCAGCTCGGCACGGAAGCGGTCGGCAGTCTCGAAAATGTCAGCCACGGGGTCCGGTCACCAGTCTGGAAGTGCCGATGACCGGAGGCCACGGTTATACTGCATGACGACCACACGCGCCCACGCGCCGGCGACTGGCATACCGAGGTGGACTGCACGGTACTCGTGTGCCAGGCGCAGCAGCCGAGTTGGTCCGAGACGACGCAGGGTATCAATCAGGCGGTCGCGGTTGATACTGTTGCCATAGCGGCTGATGATCATGGACAGACCGTCAATCGCCGGCGCCTGATATCCGCGCTCATCGTCGTCAAATGCCTCTCGCAGGATGCCGAGCACCACAGTCAGGCCGTGATCTCCGAGCCGGCGATACGCACTCTCAAGCGCGGTGATCGCAACGATTGAGGCGCCGTGCTGCCGACCGGTCAGCTCCAGCTTGAGGCCAGCACGCGCGACGGCCCCGGCGATGCTCGTCGCCACCTTGTCACCCGCAATCAGCCGCGCACGAAATGTGTCAATCTGCCGCGGCCGACGGCGATAGCGGTTGAACGCATCCCAGAGCTCCGCCTCCTGCGCAGGCGTCAGATCAATGAACACCCGCGCTGGGAGCACAGCAGTGTCGCCCAGCGCGAGCCGGCACGCAGCCACACGATGGCAGCCATCGATGATCGCATACCGTCCATCAGTTCGGAGGCTCAGGTACACGACACCCGCCTTCGCTGGGTCCCAATCGCGAGCCAGGCGCCGCACAAACTGCTGGTCGACCGGCCGCGAATACGACGGGTCAGCAAACATGGAACTGACTGGCACATCGTCATCGAGCGTGTCGCGATATGGGTCTTGTTGCACCTGTGGTAGCATCACATCACCTCACGAGCGTTTGCAGGGTCACTCAACGTGCGCTCCAGGTCAGCAGCACCTCAGCGCGGGGGCACTGGCGATCGAGCGCGCGATAGACGTGCAGCTCATCGATGCGGCTGTCGTCGAAGCCGAGCGCGCGGGAGACGGCGTCGAGCAGCAGCTTGAGCGCGTTGTCCAGGTCGCGCCGGCGCCGGTCCGGGAAGTGGAGATGGATCGTCACTCGGAAACGCACATCCGGCGGCACGGTCTGACCACGCAACGTCACTGCCACCTCGTCGTGGTAAGCGAGCCCGGCATCGGTGAGGACGACGCGATCGGCGAAGCGCGCATAGAGATGATTGACACTCGGCGGCAGCGGGAGGGTCGCGGTCAATCTCGCCGCTTGCGTCTGCACCGCCATCGCCTACTGCCCCCGCTCGAACGCGCCGAGCAGCTGCTCGCCCAGCTGCGCGCTCGCCCCCTCGCGTTTCTGGCGCTCCAGGTCGGGGTCGAACCCGAGCCGTTGGAGGATGGTGTCCTGCGACACGCCGAGCTGCTGGTCCAGCAGTGCTGCCTGCCGCTCCTGGAGCGGGTCGTCCGGCAAAAGCTCAGGCCAGTGAAGCACCGTGTGGTTCTCCTCGCCGAATCCGCCGAGGGCGAGGAGGCGGCGGTTCAGCTCCACCAGGAGGTCGCCATACGTGCGCCGCTTCGTCTCCGTCTTCTCCAGCAGCGGCTGGTACAGGATCTGCAGCGCCACCCCTGAGAGCGAGCCAGCGTTCTCCAGTTTGCCGGTCGCAACCTCGGGCACCCGGCTGATCTCGTGAAGCGCCTCGCGCAGCCGCTGGTAGAGCGCAATGCTGGATGCCAGGTCGGACTGCATCTCCAGGTTGCGGAGCTCGGCGTCGGGCGACGGCAGCACGATCGTCTCGTCCACCGCGATGTTGAGCTGGTTCGCGCTGAACCCGCGCCCCCACGTCTTCGGGTGCGCGTGGAAGCGAATGATGCGCGCCAGGTTGCTGAGCACGAAGTTGATCGCGCTGTTCAGCGCGAGCAGGTCGTCTTCGAGATCCGAGATCCCCCAGTACTCGTTGGGGCACGGGAGGTTCTGGCAGTCCACGATCGGTGGCCAGGCGTAGGGCCAGACACTCTCGGAGACCGTCTGCCACACCGTGCTGTCCGCGCTGCTGCGCTGGTCAGTGATGCGCCACTGCGTGCCGTCTCGCTCGATGAGCTGGCGCACCGTGATCGGCTTGCCGGTCTGCGGGTCGAGAGCCGGGTACTGGATGCGGTAGCCGACCACCTGCTCGATGTCGTCGGGCTCCCACGTCACCGAGACGGTCGCGGGGTCCAACACCACCAGGCGCGGGTAGGGCTGGCCAGGGACGATCTTCACGAACGCGTGCCCCGCGATCGCGCCGTTCAACGCCAGTTTTTGCAACAGCGTCATCTTGCGGTTGGCTTGCCAGCACGCCTCCAGCCACTGCTCGGCCTCCGTCTCGGTCGTCTCGTCGAGCTCGAAGCGCAGGTCCTGGCCGAACAGGAACGAGACACCCTTGTCCACAATCACCCGCGCGTAGTTGACGATGACGTTGTCGTCCGGCTGGCCCTGGCGCACCCGGAGGGGCTTGGGGTGCTGGCCGTGGTAGGCGCGCCAGCGCTGCGCGATGCGGTTCGCGCGGGCGATCTCGTCTGCCGCCGCCAGCTCGTAGAGGTTCAGCATCACCGGATTGGCCGAGCCGTTCGCCGTGCCGCCAAACAATCCGAAGAGTGCCATCATCCACCTCCATCCAGCCCGATGGCCTGGCGCCAGGCTATGACAACGCGCGGCCCGAAGCCAGATTCGCGTCTCATGACCTCTCGTATGTCGAGGTACGAGTGTTGCGCGAGATAGTCGCGCGCTTGCTCCAGAGACTCGGCACGAATCTCATACAGGAACCTGGCAAACTGGCTCCGGTTCGGGACCCGTACCATTGCCGCCAGAGCCTCCGCCCGCTTCCTGTACTCTCTATCCTTTACAGCCTCCGCATCAACTATCTCTGTCCACCGCCTTGCGTCTGCACACCCGTTGGCGTGGAGCCTGATCAGTAATAGTAGGTCGCCATCATGAAGACTATTATTCGTTTCAACGGCCAGCACCGTACCGCACTGGCAGCGCCACTCCAGTCGCCTCAGTGAGCGATTGTCAGGCGTCATTGATCCTGCCCTCCTAAGCCCAGATGCTCGGGGCAAACTCCACCCGCCCGCGCGGTCCCGCCGCCCAGACCGCGAGCGCCAGCGCCATCACACAGTCTGTCGAGAGCTTTGCATCCTCGAACGCATAGCCCTGCAGCTCATCCACCAGCTCGCGCACGAACGGGAACCGCACCTCTCGCTTCTCCAGCGCCACCTGGAGATTCGTCAGCAGATCGAGCTTCGAGCGCTGGGTGAACACGAAGCCCTGTGCCACGTCCCGCACCTCGTCCAGCACCGCATCGCCAACGCCCGTCGCGTCGATCAGCGTCTGGTGGCAGGCGTACCGCCGGTGCAGCTCGCGGATACGGGCTGCCACCACCGGCCACGGCTGGCGCTGAAACCGCTCGAAGTGGGCGAGCCGGTAGGGCTTCTCGGTCGCATCGAGGACAATGCCCACCGTGTGATCCTCGCTCTTTGCCAGGTCCCAGCCAGCTACCCACCGTCGCCGCGGATCAGGCGGGAGCGGTAGCGCCCAGGTGCTTTCCTCGTACGCGGCCTGGATGTGCTGCCAGCCGAACACCGCCGCGTCGTCGTCGGCGTAGACGCCCTCCACCTCCCGCTGCCAGGCCGAGGCCGTCATGCGGTCCCTGAGCGAGCGGATGTAGTCGTGGTCGACGTTGGGGTTTTCCCAGGTCGGGCCGGTCTGCGCGTACACGGTCGGGTCGCCGGCGAGCCCGCGCTGCAGCTCACGGTACACCAGTCCCCTGCGCGCCCGCGGCGTCGAGATGAGCACGAGCTGGCCGCCCACGTCGGCGAGCGTCATCCGCACCACGTTGTCGATCAGCGCCTCGGAGAGATAGTCCGCCTCGTCCACAATGACGCGGTCAAACTTGTGCCCCCGCAGGTAGATTCCCTCGCGGGCAGCCGTGCGCACCGTGATCTCGCTGCCGTGTTTGAAGCGCAGTGTCGGGAAGGGTGTTTCCTTCACCCGCTCGACCAGGATGCGCAGCAGCGGCTCGCGCTGGCAGAACATCAGCGCCACGTCGAAGGAGAGCCGTGCCTGGTCGAGGGTGACGGAGACGATGCCCTGGCGCGACTTCGGATGCGTCACGGCGTAGCGCAGTGCCTGGACCGCCGCCACCTCGGATTTCCCCCAACGACGACCTGTGACCAGTACAGCCGTGCTGCGGGGCGGCGCGGTGAGCCAGCGCCGCTGGCCGTCGTGCGGCTCCCAACCGAGCCAGCGATGGCAGAACGCCAGCACGTCGCCGGCGTCACGGGCCGCCTGGCTCAGAATCTCCGCCGTGCGGTCACGGAGCAGGAGCATCGCCGCCCTCCGCGAGTCGGCTGAGATACGACGCCAGCACCTCGCCGATGTCGAGCTCGGTCTTCTGCGTCTCCAGACCGAGCACCTTTGCCCGGTAAGTCAGGAGCGCGACGAGACGATCCACCGCCCAGCCCTTGCCCGCGACGACTTGCGGCCACAGGGCAGAGATCGCCTCGTCGGTGCGCCGCAGGTCCTCGGCTGCGCGAGACTCGTAGAGCGCGGAGCGCCGAGCAGCCCATTCAGCGCGGATGGCAGCCGCATCGTTGTGCGCTGTTCCGATTGAGCAGCCGACCTCACGCGCCAGCGCTCGGATACTGATGCCCGGACGGGCCAGCATGAGTTCAGCCACGCGCAGCCGTCGAAGTTCGGTCTTCGTTGCCTTGACTCGTCCCACGTTCAGTCTCTACACGTTCAGGCCGCCACACCGCGCCGCACTTCTCGCAGCGGATCGAGTAGACGCGTCCCACCCACTCCCGCCGGCGGTGCCGGATGATCGACTCGCCCGCCACGAGCGCCCCGAGCACCGTCCGACAGGACGGACAGCGAATCAGCTCCACGTGATCCTCAACAAAAAAGCCGCCAGCATGCTGTAGCTGGCGGCAGAGAAAGCCGCGCGATCACCAGCCATTCTACCACACTCTCGAGAACATGCGGGCGGCCGAGGGTTGCACGAGCCGCCCGCAACGGCAGCGTTGGTGCATCGCCGGGTGCGAGCCATCGAACGCGGAGGCCTCCCATGTCTGGCGTGTGCTCGTGATCCCCGGGCCGCAGGCATCACCCCACAAGCGGGCAGAGGCGTTCTGTTCAATTTTGGTTTTTCCCTGCGGCCCGGGGGTCAGGAGCCTGCCCCTCAGCGCGGGCCTGAGCCGCTCGCCGGAGCAGGATCAGGTCGCGTTCGACTTCAGCCGCTTCGCGTGTCGGGAAGACTCCGTAGCCCGTCCCGCTCTGATCAGGATTCACGACGGCAACCTGCCAGTATCGCTCCCCGACTTCACGAATGACGATGATTGTGGTCACCTCTCCTGCCTTGCACTCGTGCCTTCCACTCCGCCCGATAGCGCGCCGCCGCCGCGCGTGAGCACTCCTTGCACCGCGCGTACACACCGCCCGCGACGTGATTCGGATAGAACGCGTCCAGCGGCAGGACGCGGCCGCACCCGCGGCACAGCTTCGTCGCCTCCGTCCCGTGCACGTTCACTCCCCTCATGGCTCTCTCCCCATCCGCGACGCCGCGATCTCCTCCGCCTCGCGCACCGCTCGCGGCTCAAACATCCGAGATAGTCGAAACCCCCAGCAGTCAGCTCCAGGGAGCAGGTAATCTGGATCATTCCGCGCTGCCGCGAGCGGGTGGGCACAGTACAGATCACCCTGCTCATCCCACGATCGGTAACGACACAGAGCGCAGAGGTTCCACAGGTGGACACCATCACGCGCATGCATCTCTGCCGCGAGCTCTCGCCATCGCCGTCGCTGTTCACGACGCAAGACCAGCCTCCTCCCTGGCCGCGGTCTGTCCTCCACTGAGATCGACGAACACCTGGCGGGCTTTCGCCCAGACGCTCCCGTCCAACGGCATGACCAGTCCAATCGTCTGGTCATCGTGCGCCAGGTAGACGATCGACCCGCGGAGACTGTAGCGAATAGAATCTGGCTTCCCCTCCGTCAGAATCGAAAGAAACCGTTCCTGAACGAGAACACGATAGACGCCACCGCCGACAAAAATGCGACAGAGACAATCCTCGGCAACCTCGTAGAGGACAGGTGTCCGCGTCAGCGAGATCGACCGACTCTGGTCGTTCCAGATCTCGATCAGGCGCGAGCCCGCCTCCCGCGGTTCGGATTCCGTGCGGTAAACGAGACAGCGCCCAGGCAGAGGAAGGCGCGGAAACAGCGCTTGATCGCCGAGGATCGGATGATTGCACGGCAGCTGCCGTGCAATCATTCCATCGCTGATCAGATACGTCCCGCCATCGAGAGCATGAACGTAGATGTGGGCGCCCAAACCGTGTTGGGCGCGGATATACGAAGGGAGAGATTCAGTCATTGTGTCTTCCCTCCGCACAACGCACCACCTCCTCTGCCTCACGGAGCACGCGCGGCGCGCGGACGTCCTCCGTGTGTGCCGCATCAACCGCGGCGAACGCGCGCCAGGCGAGGACCGTGATCCCCATCCCCGACACCAGGAACGCCGTCAGGAATCCGAGTAGGAACGAGATCCACTCCACCGCATCCTCCTGGAGCGACCGATGATCACTGTCCCCGGAAAAGCGGATAAAAAAGCGGACACCCCTTTATAAAAGGGGACCTTTTTGTCCCCTTTTATAAAGGGGGACAAAAAGAGGACAAAAGAGGACATGTCCGCTTTTCCTGTCATGGATTCCCATGAATGACTAGCCCCCATTCTGCAATGTTGCCGCGCCCGATGCCGCCGAAGCGCTGAACATCGGGCATGCGGCGCAGAGTGCGTGTCAGCGTCCCTTCGCTCACATCGAGATAGTCAGCGAGCGCCGTTGTCGTCATGCGGCCGTGACGCAGGGCCTCGCGAATGCGGTAGGCAAGAGATGCATGGGCCGCTAGCTCTGGGTCCTCCGCAACATCAGCACCGACGATACGGATCGTCCGGGTGCTCTCGTTGAAGATGAATCGGAGGGCCAGTGGTTCATGCAGCCGCCCCTCATTCGTCTTTCGGTGATAGAGCGCGATGGCCATCTCATTCGAACGGGACCCGCCGTCAGAATCACCGCGACGTAGCTCCCACACACTTCTGGCCATATTCTGGACATACACCGAACCAAACGGACGTGCTGCGCCATTCTTCAATTCTGCCCCCGCCCGACTGACGTGGCTCAGCACAAGCCGCGTTGCGGGCGATAAGCCGCGCATGGCGTTGAACACACGGAGCATGACCTCAGCACTCTCGGGCTCCCCACCGCATGCGGGGCCGAGGGAATCGATGATCACGAGAATGACGTCATGGCGCATCACCTCCTGGCGAATTCGTGCAATGTCGTCGGGAAGAGTGCGGTACATCGGCCGGTAGAAGATGCCAGGCGCCTCAGAGAGACCAAAACCTCGAATGAGCCACTGGGCTCGCTTCGCTTGTACCCGTGCGTTCGTCTCCCAGTCGAGGTAAAGAACGTTCCCCTGTTGCAAGGGCTTCAGCCTGCTCGGGAGACAGATTCCGTGGCGTACTGCGATTCCGAGCGCCAGAGCAAGATAGGATTTCCCCGATCCTCCATCTGCGAAGATGACGGTGGATTCTCCCTCAGGTAGCAGACGGTCGATCAGATAGCGGTCATCTTCGTCAGAAGAGAGATGACCGAGGTTCACAACGGGTTCTCCCTGCCGCCAAAGCTCCGCTGTCTTTAGACAGGCGAGCTCGAGTAACCCGTGCCAATCAATCTTGCTGTTACGGACCGTCAGGGCCCGAGCGATTTCCGAACGTGCTCGAATGCTGCTGATATTCAGGCGAGACCAGTGGAAGTGCCCCTTCTGGGATCCCTCGGTATTTCCCCCGCTCTGAATCCAGACCTCCGCGTGCAAACCGTCCGACGATTCGCGGATCTGGTCGAAACCGATCCCAAGATCGGCCTCTTCCCAAAGCCAGATAATCGCGTCGCCATCGCGTCGGAGAACTGGCCCTGTCATAGAGCGATGGCTCCATTCGAGAGTCGCGGCAGCACTGGCCTCCGTTGTGTATCAGATGTCGGGGTGGGTCTGGTTTGCTCTTTCGCATTCCGCACCGAATCACGTGATTCGGTGCGGAATGCGAAAGAAGGTGCATGTGCCGCCGTGCTGCGTCGGCAGTCGTGCACCTCTCCTTTCCCCCACGGCCGCTGCCAGTCGTAGACCAGGCCGCTGGCCTCCACGACCCACTGGCCGCACCAGCAGACGTAGGGCGGGTGAATGTCCTCGGCGGGGAGCGCGGCGCAGGCGTGGCGCCGATCCGTTCCCGCGTCGTAGAGCGTGGGATACCCGCGCCGTCCCGGTCCGAACTGCACCTGCTCACCGCAACGCGCGCAGGTGTGCACAGGCCCCCAGGTCACAGCAAGACCTCAACCTCAGAATCGGACTCGTGGCTTGCGGCCTCCATCGCCTTGACTGCCTCTTCGCGCTCGAGGACACGCTCCTTCCACGCCTTCGCCTGCTCCAGCAGCTCCTGGGTCGTCCAGGAGCTGCTGGGCCTCGGCAGATCGATCCCAACGCGCTTTGCCCGCGCGGCCAGTCTCCGCCACCCGTCCAGGATCTCCTGGCGGCTCAGTTGCGGATCGGCCAGCCTCTCCTCCGCTGGAGGCTCACTCTCGCCCGCTGCGGTCTCGGCTGTCTCTGAGGCGTGTGCCATCTCTTCGGCGGTGTAGAGACCGCTCATCTCCTGCGGGAAAGCCTTCCGGAGTGCGATGGCCTCGGCACATTTGGCCAGCATCACGTCGGGCATCGTACGCCACAGGTTCCGCGGATTGCCGGCTTCGTCACGCTGGCAGTAGCTCCGATAGGTCGCAACGCCCCAAAGCGGGTACTGCCAGCCCTGCCGCAGTACGCCGACCCGCGCTGCGGCAGGCGGCTCGTCGCCCAGCCAGACATCCCGCCATTCGCCATCTGATCCACACCACTGCGGTCCAATCTGTCCCGCGTACGAACCCGTCCGCTCCGCGATCAGCCGCAGACCATCGATGCTGACCTGAATCGTCATTACCTCGCGCTTCTCTCGGTTGTCCCAGCGCTTGATGGCATAGATCTGGCGCGCGAAGGGATCGAGTCCCGTCCGCGCGCACTGCAGAGCGAAAAGCCGGAACTCGTCATCGGTGGCCCCTTTGCAGATGGTGCGCTTGATCAGATCAATCTGGTCACGCGTTAGGCTCTGCGACGGGTGGCGTGCCTGTGCCAATGCAGGTGTGTCCATTCTTCTATTCTCCTCAGGGTGTTTCTGGCAGCGTGCCGAGCAGTGCTGCCACCATGACCAGGTCGATCCAGGCCAACATGAGGACGGCGCAGAAGAGCAGCGCCGCGCCGACCAGTTCGAGCGGGTTCACTCATCTCCTCCCGTGCCGGCATCGGTCGGCGCCGACTCCATCTCGACGTACAGTGACCAAAGGTCATCCAGCAGACTAGCTGCGCAGTACGACCGCTCCGCATCCGGCTCGATGAGCCGGATGCGGAGAAAGATTTCGTTCGCGTCGTAGTCAGTGAGGGCCGCGTGACGCAGGTCTGTCATCTCGATCACCTGATCTCCCCGCTGGCTGCGGTGCGCTCCAGGATCTCGTCCACGCTCGGGATGTATGCCCCGTCGTGGTCCTTTCGCCAGAGCGCATAGACGTACTCGAGCAGCTCCCGCAGCTCGGGCGCAGCGGCGATGAGGCGCGCGTTCCCCTCCGCGTGGCGGCTACGAGCGAGCACATTCGCCACGTGCTCGTAGTAGCCGTCGCGGTATGAGTCGATCCGGATTTGCCCGTTCTTCTGCGATCGCAGATCGACCGCCGTCCACGGCCCGGGCGCCCATCCTGGCTGTGTCGGGTGTATCGTGCTAGCCATCGGTGTCCTCCTCATACTGGCGGAGGATGGCCTCAATCTCGGCGAGGTGCTGACGGGTCCACTCCTCGCCGAGCTCCAGCGCGTGCCTCAGCTCGTCACGGATCTGCTCCAGGAGACACACATACCACTCGCGGGCGTTCTGTCTGCTCCGCTCCCAATCAATCTGCTCAGTCCGCATCGCCGACCTCCTCCCGCCAGAACGGGTGCCGCAGAGCGAATTCGAAATCCGCGAGCGCCTGCGCGCTCTCCGTCTCCTGCCAGCGCTGACGTGCCGCTCGCACCGCCGGCGACGCCGGCGGTTCCGGGCGGCTTGCAGGGCGCTGGCGCAGTGCGGTAGAATGGTGTTGGTTGATCACTGATTTCTCCTTTCTTCTCGCCCGTCTGATATCCCGAGCAGACGGGCGTTGTTCTTTCGGGCACGGATCACCAGTTCAAGCTCGATCTCTCCCGCGAGCAGTTTCTCGATCAGACTGTTCTCGTCCTTCTTTCTTTCGTCCTTCTCGGCATTCCCTTCGCGGCACCACCGCTCGAAGTCGGCCCGATGGACTAGGATGCGGTGATCGAGCCGTCTGGATGGGATGACGCCAGCGTTGAGATAGCGGTAGACCGCCGCGACACTGATGCCCAGCCGTTCGGCGATCTCCGCTGGCTCGATGAACACGCGCTCTGCTGCCATCTCGCCGTTCCTTACGCCGCTGGCGGCAGGAATTCCGACACGTCGGCATGCGTGTCGGACGGAAACCACAGCGCACATGCGAGAGCATTTGCCGTCTTCAGCGATTGCCAGGCGTGATTGACCAGCATGCGCAATTGCGGATTCGCCTGGATCGTACGGTGGTTCCTGAGCAGCAGCAGGTGATGGATCGCTTCAGCCTGCTGCTCCACGACGCACTGTGCGTCGCGCTGGCGCTTGTGTGCCATCACTCGTTCTCCTTTCCCCGGCTTGTCCGTCCTGATTAGACGGACAGTCCTTCTCAAAAAAAAGCAAATGCTCGGGAATGTCAAGTGCACGCGCACATTCGGCGCGGAACCGCGGTGACGGCGGCTCGGCGCCATTCACGACGCGGTTGACGTGCCAGCGACTGTAGCCGGTCCGCTTCGCAAGCCAGGTCATCGTCCGCCCCTGGTGCTCCAGAATCTCTGCGATCCGGTTGCCAAGCATCGCTACCTCGTGGAGACTCCTGTGTCCGTCCGCAATGGTCGGACGTTCTCGAGTATAGCACGTTTGGTTGCGCTGTCAAGACCCTTTTTGCTGTATAGTCAGCTCATACGAATCTTGAACGTCTGGCGGACGGACGGGAATGACGGCAGAGACACCGCTCAGTGTCTGGCTCAGGAAAGAGATGCTGCAGCGAGGAATACGGTCGTACCGTGAGGTTGCGCGACAGGCGCGGCTGAGTCCCGATACTGTCTCCCGTCTGATGCTGGGGGAGCGAGTCGAGTTCTCGACGATCAAGCGTCTGGCATTGTGGTCTGGAGTGAGCCTGGAACAGCTGATGGATCTCTGGCAGGAAACTGATCGCATCGTCCGTCTGCGGCGGGAACAGGAGGCCCGAGCGCGTGAGACTGGGCCGGTCTTGGTGCCGAAGACGGAGCAGCCTGCCGCTGCCGGGTATGGCATACCGTCTGAAGCAGAGTACGTGGCGTATTATCCCGAGCCATGGCAGCGAAACCATACGTTCATTGCTGTTGACGTGCGCGGCGACTGCATGGAGCCGCGGATCCATGATGGCGAGACGGTTGTCGTTGACATTACCGAATCCCCACGGCCAGGGGATATTGTCCTGGCTGTTCACGACGGTGAGACACTTCTGAAGATTCTGGAGAGGCGATCGGATGGCCTCTACCTCGTCGCACTGCGGCATCGGCCACCTATTCGCCTGGATGAGACTACTCGTATCATTGGGGTAGTCAAGCAGGTAGTACGGAAGCCATGAAGAGGGGGTAGAATGATTCGCTTTTCAATGGTCATGTTGGTCGTTGGTCTGGTTGCCTGCTCAGCTTCCTCTCCGCGATCGCTTACATCACCTACCGCTGTGGTATCCATAGTCTCATCGGCTCCATCCCCGACACGTACCGTCGAGCCGACTGTTACTCCCATGCCAACTCCGACGCCTGTACCGACTGATACTCCCCGGCCTCAGCCGACGGATACTCCTGCGACCACGGTTGGCAAAATTGGCCAGAAAGTGACAGCATCGGGGATCAGTCTGACGGTGAACAGCATTCAGCGTGTGGACAAGATGACAATGTCGGGATTTACCCTGACTCCTGACCAGCCAGGGTTCGGGTATGTGATCGTTGATGTGACGATTGAGAACACCAGTCGTGACCAGGCTTCGTATAATCCGCTCTATTTCCACATCAAGGACAGCGATGGCTATGAGTACAACGTAACGAGCAGTCTCGATCCAAAGGCTCTGAAAACGGGAAGGATCGCGAGAGGAGAGAAGGCTCGCGGGACAGTCGCTCTTGCCGTACCGAAGAATGCCCACGGCCTGGTTCTCGAGTATCGCCCACTGGACATCTCACTAGATGCTCCCATTGCACGCATTGCCCTTGATTAAGTACGATGCCTCGCCGCACGCACACCTACGGCTCCGGCTCCGTCTGGAAGACGGATGACCCCCGACGCAAGAAGAAGTGGGTCGCGCAGATCTACCTCGGCGTCGACTCCCAGGGAAAAGCACGCTTCCAGCGGAGCTACCACGCGACCCAGGCCGAGGCGCGGACCTGGTGTGCGGAGCAGCTCCGCCGGCTCCAGGCGGGCCAGATCGTCCCGTCCCCGCTGCAGAATCTGGGCGATTACCTCACCCGCTGGTTGGAGGAGGCCGTCCGTCCCACGGTGCGCCCGGGGACGTACGACGACTACGCGCGCCTGGTCCGTCTCCACATCCTCCCCGCTCTCGGGACGCGACCGCTCGGCAAGCTCACCCCGCTGGATCTGATGCGGCTCTACCGCACCATCCAGGAGTCGGGACGGTCAGCCCGCACGACGCAGTACGTCCATGCCGTGCTACACCGCGCGCTCGATCAGGCTGTCCGCTGGGGGTTGATCCCCCGCAACGTCGCCGACCTGGTCGATCCACCCCGTCCCGCACGGACGGAGATGCAGCCGCTGACGGTCGAGCAGGTGAAGCGATTCCTGGAGGCGGCGCGGGATGATCGGCTGCATGCGCTCTACGTCCTCGCCGTGACGACGGGCCTGCGGATCGGTGAGCTCCTCGCGCTCCAGTGGGGGGATCTTGACACGGAGCGCGGGACGCTGCATGTTCAGCGATCGCTCCGCCGCACCAGCGCTGGACTGGTGTTCCAGGAGCCCAAGAGCGCGCGGAGTCGGCGTGTTATTTCTCTCCCCACTCTTGCCCTGGCCGCGCTCCGTCAGCATCGTGCCCGCCAGCTTGAAGAGCGCCTGAAGCTGGGCACGCTATGGGACGATCATGACCTGATTTTCCCGAACGAGGTGGGCCGACCGATCGAGCGGCAGAACCTGATCCGACGGTCGTTCAAGAAGTTGCTCCAGCAGGCAGGTCTCCCCGCCATCCGCTTCCACGACCTGCGGCACACGGCCGCGACGCTGCTCTTGAGCCTGGGTGAGCACCCGAAGGTGGTGCAGGAACGTCTGGGGCACTCGACCATCGCCGTGACGATGGACGTGTACTCCCACGTTCTGCCCGATCTGCAGCGGGAGGCGGCGGCGAAGCTGGACCGCCTGCTGCATGATTCCCGTACAGACTAGTACCAAACTAGTACCACAGAGGAGAGGAAAAGGAGAGCGCCGGGCGGAAATCCCCGTCCCGGCGCCCGATTTCAGGTAGGCCGTGCAGGATTCGAACCTGCGACACCCTGATTAAAAGTC
>JADGGD010000130.1 GCA_019690095.1 Chloroflexota bacterium | reverse complement strand
TGCACGCGATTCTCACCAAAGTGGGTAATCCCGAGCTCCGCCGCCGCCCGCACACGATCAGCCGGCACCGTCTTGCTCACCGCGACCAGGGTGACATCCTCCGGCGAACGTCCGGCCCGCTCCGCCGCCCGGGCGATCTCCGCACGTACCTGTTCGATCCGACGCGCGAGCTCGACCTCGACACTCAACTGCGTCTCCATAGATGGCTCCCCTCCCTAGCGAATCGCGACAACCGCCGCCATCCGGCCCGCGCAGCCGCCCTGTGCCCGATGTGAATAGAACTCATCTACTCGACACGCTGTGCACTGGCCGCTGAGCGCGATGTGCGCGGGCGCAACTCCGGCCGCGACGAGGATCTGGCGATTGGCCTCGCCTAGATCAAGTCGGTACGGGGTCGCGGCGACCAGGACGCGAGAGGGGTCTGATACCGCGGCCGAGACCACCGCCGCGACCTCCTCTCCAACCGCGTAACAACATGGGCCGATGCACGGACCGATCGCAACACGCAGGCATTCCGGACGACTGCCAAACGTACTGGCCATGGTCGCAACGAGTGCGGCAGCAATCCGCCCCGCTGTCCCACGCCAGCCGGCGTGAGCGATGCCAACAGCCGGCCGATCGGGATCAAACGCCAGAATCGGAACACAGTCTGCAAAGACCAACCAGAGCGCCAGTCCGCGCTGATCGGTCACCAGGCCGTCAACCGCAGAGAGCGCTGCCGCGGGATCACCGAAGCCGGCCCCTGCCGACTCCTCACCGACCAAGCGAACCACCGTCCCGTGCACCTGGCGGGCACACACAATGCGGTGCGGCTCCAGGCCAAGGGCACAGCACAACCGATAGCGGTTCGCCCGGACATGTGCAGGCTCATCGCCGCAGTTAAATCCCAGATTCAGCGAGGCCAGGGGACCAGTGCTGACACCCCCATGCCGCGTGCTGACGGCCGCCACGACCCCCGGACCGGCGGCGAGCTCGTCAATGGTGTAGAACGCAACCTCGCCAACCTGACACCGCTTCATCGCCGATCGGTCTCTCCCGCTGCTCCAGAGCATAGCGAGCACGGAGCGCTGCCGTCAACACGACTACGAGCACGTCAGGGAGATGATCTGGCCCGGGGTGGGTCTGCCACTATCTCCCGCCCCGGGCCAGGATGCCCCCGGCGTCGTGAGGGACACCGGGTCTTTGGTCAGTCTCTGAATATTATTGCCGCCCACTCAGCAGGACGAGAACCCGCAGACGTAGCACTTGCGGCACCCTTCCTCGTACACCAGCGAGATCTGGCCGCAGGCAGGGCAGAAATCCCCGGTCGTCCGTGGCGGTAGACCATTCGCGAGACCGGCGTGTCCATTCCCTGCAGGCGAGCCCTCGCTCGCACCGTTCGCCAGCGACACCGACAGCACGCCCGGTTCGCGGGTGCTCGTCAATCCCACGTGCTCGGCCAGCACCTTGGCAACAGCATCAGCCAGCGATCGGACCCGCGCGTTGCCGAAGCCAAGAGAGTTGCTTCCGCCAATCCCGGCGAGCTGGTCAATAACCGCCTCAGCGATACTGCGCGGTGACAGGGGCGATGGGATTCGAAACGCGAGGGAGATCAGCCGCCCCAGTGCCTCGGCATCGGCCGAGATATCCGAGCCGGCCCGCCCGACCGTAACAAAGACTTCACAGATATTCCCATTGGCATCGCTGTTCACGGTCACGAAGGCCGTCCCGACCGGTGTCGGCGCGCGGTAGGTCGCCCCGGTGAGAACGTGCGGCCGCGGGCGCAAGCGCGGCACCTCATCCGCGGCGGCGGCCGTTGATGCGGCCTCTCCGCTCGGACGCTTCTCCTTTTCCTTCTCGTCCAGGTGCATCAGCACGGCATCGCGCGATCCATCCCGATAGTACGTCACGCCCTTACAGCCGAGCTCGTAGGCAAGCCGGTAGAGGCGGTCAACCTGCTCAACGGTATGATCGCGCGGGGCGTTCACCGTCTTGGAGATGCTGGCGTCGGTGTACTGCTGAATCAGCGCCTGGACCCGTACGTGTTCCTCCGGCGTCAGATCTGCCGCCTTGACAAACCAGGGGGGAGTAGGCTTACCCGGATGCGCTTCGTGCCACTGCTTGTAGATCGGATGATACAGCACGTGCTCGCCGGTTCGATCTCGTCGCAGCATGACAAAGTCATAGACCGGCTCGATGCCCGAGCTCACCCCGGCCAGGAGGCTCGTCGTTCCGGTCGGGGCCTGGGTCAGCAACACAGCGTTGCGGATGCCGTGGCGGGCAATCTTCGCCCGAATGTGCTCGGGGAGACGCTTGATGAACTCGCCCTGGAGATACTTCTCCCGATCGAAGCGCGGGAACGGCCCCTTCTCCGCCGCGATGTCGCACGACATCTCGTAAGCGGCATCTCGAATCGTCCGGTAGATCCGCTCGATCACCTCGAGCGACTCGTCGCTCCCGTAACGCAACTCCATCGCCAGGAGCGCATCGGCAAGTCCCATGGTCCCCAGGCCGGTCCGGCGCGTCCCGAGCTGAGCCTCACGATTCTCCGGGATGAAGTAGTCATTAGCATCGATCACATTATCGAGGAACCGGATCGCGACCCGGGCGTGCTCGGCCAGCGCTGCGTAATCAAAGACGCCGTCCCGGACGAACGCCGCGAGGTTGAGCGCACCGAGATTGCAGACGCCCCACGGGGGAAGCCCCTGCTCACCACACGGGTTCACGCAACGGATCGTCTCGTAATACCAGGTGTTGGACAGCCGGTTGTAGCGATCCATGAAGACCACTCCCGGCTCGGCCGATGCCCAGGCCGACTCACAGATGAGGTTCCAGAGATCCCGGGCCCGCACGGTCTTGTGCACCCGACCGTTCCAGATGAGGTCCCATGGGGCATCCTGGGCGACCGCCTCCATAAAGGCATCGGACACGCAGACCGAAAGGTTCGCGTGTTCGATCATGCCGGGCCGTCTCTTGACAGTAATAAACTCCTCAATGTCCGGATGATTGTCATCCAGCATGAGCATCAGTGCCCCGCGGCGCGAGCCGCCCTGCTGGATCACGTCGCCCGTCGCGACCGAGTACAGCTGGGCCCAGGAGCACGGACCCGAGGCCGTGCCGTTCACCGTCCGGATATAGGAACCCCGCGGGCGAAGGGTCGAGAGGTTGACCCCGACTCCCCCGCCCCGAGCCATGATCTCGGTCATGATCTTGAGGTTGTCGAGAATGCCGCTGCGGCTATCCTCCGGGCTGGGGATCACGTAGCAGTTGTAGTAGGTCACCGCGTGGCCCGTCCCGGCACCGGCCAGAATGCGCCCGCCGGGCACGAACTTGAACCCGCACATGGCCTCGTAGAAGCGGCGGCTCCACTCCGCCCGCTTCTCCTCGGTGGGCTCGACCGCCGCGATCGCCGTCGCCACGCGTTTCCACATCTCCTCCGGGTACCGCTCGATCGGCGACCCGTCCCGATCCTTCAGGGAATAGCGGTCGAGAAATACCTTCTCGCGAATCCCCTCCAGCACCGTTCCTTCCGTGACGGTCGCGTTCTGACTACCGGTTCCCGCGCTCACCCTGGTGCCTCCTTCCCACTGTTCCCAGCACTGACCATGCCGGAGACCGGAGCACCCGGCCGCTCAATCGGCCAGCCACCAGCGCGGGGATCCGCCGCCTCTGCCCAACCAGCGAGCCATCCGGCGGATCCGCCCCTCGCCGCATGTATCCGAACGAGTGTTCAACCTGGTCCGATTGTACCACACGACCGCGTGCCCGTCACCCCCAGGCCGTGCTTTGACCTCCGCCTCACTCGGGTGGGCGATGCTCCCGTACGCTAGCGCACCACCGACCGCACTGCAAGGAAAAGCTTCGTAAAACCTGTCGGCGTCCCTCCGCGGGACCGCCGGACCGGCGGCATCGCCCACCTGCGATCCGACCGAGCACAGCCGCCGGAAGAATTCGTTTTCCATATAAATTAATATGCCAGGCCGGCTGCGGCACCGCGCCGTCGGATCAAGAGCATCATACCGCGCCACCCGGGCGACTGTCAAGTCTGCCTGATTCGCCGGGATAGTGACATAATATCATTTCACAACATTACATTGTGCAGTGTCACGACAGTATGCCACCTGCATGAACGCGGCCAGTCTCCATTAGCCAGGGCGGTATAATTGTTCTTTTTAGAATAACGATTCAATCAGCGGGCAGAGCCGATCGCTGGAGGGCAGCCCCACCGGGAACGCACTGGGGCTTCAGCCCGAAACATCAACCAATGGGGGACAAGAGAAGCAAATGGGGCGTGAGAAGCAAGGAGGCGCCTGAACGGCGTCAGTCTCAGTTCCAGTGGGGCTGGTCGAGGTCAAACTGGAGACGCATCTGAACCCGCGACTCGGCACGGCGGCGCTGGAGTGCGCGCAGCGCCTCCACTTCGGCCACGAGATCCTCCGCCGTCTGGAGTCCCCGAACACTGCTCGCGTAGCAGATGTAGCCGATCTCATCAAGACAGCTCAGCTGGGAAAGGGCCAGGTCTGCGATCTGTCGCGACTGGACCTCGCTCACGCCGGCGCGGATGAGCTCGGCTTCGACGTGATCTACCACGTCCTCAACCGCATTCGCCGGGATCGGGCGCTTGTAGCATGCCTGCCGAAGCGAGCGCAGGAGCTTGGACCGATCGTAGCTCTCGACGCGGCCATCGCGCTTGATGACGGTCAGCGCAGGGGGTGGGAGGGTCTCGTAGGTGGTGAACCGCTGGCCGCACGACTGGCAGACCCGCCGTCGCCGAACCGCCCGGCCCACGACCCGCGAATCAAGGACCCGCGACGATCCATCGGCACAGTAGGGACAGCGCATGGAATCGGTCCTTCCTCCCAGGCCATCGGAGGCAGATGCGCAGGCGAATGGGCGGCGCGCTCCGGCTCGACACGATACCACGACCGAACGGGAATGGTCAAGCGATGCCGCGCCGCCGCAGCACCTCGTAGAGAACGATGGACCCGGCGACTGCCGCGTTCAACGCCGCGACGTGGCCCCGCATCGGAAGGCTGACCAGGAGATCACAGGTCGCCCGCACCAGCCGCCCGAGGCCCCTCCCTTCCGCACCCACCACCAGTACCAGGGGAACGTCTACTGCGAACTGATCGTAACGGAGCGGAGCCCCCGCATCCAGACCAACGATCCAGTATCCCTCTCCTTTGAGTTCCTCCAGTGCCCGCGCGAGGTTCGTGACCCGCGCGATCCGCAGGAACTCGACCGCGCCCGCAGAGGCCTTCTCGACCGCCGGCGTAACCCCGACTGCCCGGTGCAAGGGAATGATCACACCGGTGATCCCGACCGCATCCGCCGTTCGCAACAGGGTTCCGAAGTTCTGCGGATCCTCGAGGGCATCTAGCGCCAGGATCAGGGGAAGATCCGGCGCCTGCCGACCGGCGGCGATCAGCCCGTCAAGGGTCTGATACCGGTACTCCGCGACCTCAGCGGCGACCCCCTGATGGTTTGCCTGCCCGCTCAGCCGATCCAGAAATCGGCGGTCAACCCACTGCACCCGGATCCCGCGCTCAGTCGCCAGGCGGAGAATCTCGTCGATGATGCCGGTGCGGTGGATGCCCCGCGAGAGGTATACCAGCTCGACTGCACGCCCTGCCCGGAGCGCCTCGACAACCGGATGACGCCCCCAGATGCATTCCACGCCCGTGCTCGCGCCCGGTCTCAGCGCGCCATCCGCCAGGTTGTTCCCCCCGGCCGGTCCTCGACCACGACGCCCAGTCGCTCGAGATCATCACGGATGCGATCGGCCAGCGCGTACTGCTTCGCTGCGCGAAGCTCCTGACGGACCGATACCAGCAGGTCGATAAAGGGACGAGCTTCGACGCTCGGCCGCGGCTCCGCGAGGGTAAGCCCGAGGACGCCGGCCAGGGTCAGGATAGTTTGCTGAGCACTGGCGATTCCCTCAAGCGGCACCCCATCCTCACGCGCGCGGTTGATTTCGCGTGCCAGGTCGTACAGCTCAGACAGGGCGGCCGGCGTATTGAAGTCGTCATCCATCGCCGCGATGAAGCGCTGAGTCGCCTGCTCGCGCGCTTCGGCCAGAAACGCGGGTTCGTTCGCACCTGGACCGGATGGACGCGGCGTCACCACCGCGCGCAGGCGTGCTACCCCCCGTTCGGCTGCAGCAACTCCCTCATCCGTGTAGGTCAGCGGTCGACGGTAGTGAGAGGTGAGAACGAACGCACGCAGGCCGTCCGCGCTGAACTGGGACAGGGCCTCACGGATGGTGACCAGGTTGCCGAGAGACTTCGACATCTTCTCCCCGCCCAGCTGGAGCAGGCCGTTGTGAATCCAGTACTTCACGAATGGAACGCGGCCCGTCGCCGCCTCGGACTGGGCGATCTCGTTCTCGTGGTGGGGGAAGATCAGATCTGCGCCCCCGCCGTGGATGTCAATCTGCGGCCCGAGCTGATCGAGCACAATCGCCGAGCACTCGATATGCCAGCCGGGGCGCCCCGGCCCCCATGGGCTCGGCCAGCTCGGTTCACCCGGCTTGGCCGACTTCCACAGGGCGAAGTCCATCGGTGTTTCCTTACGCGGGTCGACCTCCACCCGCGCACCGGCCTCAAGCTCATCCAGTGACCGATGGGAGAGCTTTCCATAGTCCGGATCACGCGTGACCCGGAAGTAGACATCGCCATCGATCACATAGGCCATCTCTTTCTGGATCAGCGTCTCAATGAGGCGGATAATCTCGTCAATCTCGCTCGTCGCCCGGACGTAGGCGGTCGCCGGTTTCACATTCAGCGCCGCCATATCGACATAAAATTCACCGATGTAACGCTCGGCCAGGTCCAGGGCCGGAACGCCCAGGCGCCGGGCCCGGTCAATGATCTTATCGTCGATATCGGTGAAGTTCTGGATATAGCGGACACGATAGCCGCGAAACTCCAGGTAGCGGCGGATCGTGTCGAACACGATCGCCGACATCGCATGGCCAACGTGCGCCTCGCTGTATGGCGTGATGCCGCACACATACATCTTGACCGGATCGCCGTACGGAACGAACTCCTCTTTCTGGCCGGTCAAGGTGTTGAAAATCCTCATGTATCCTCTCCAGGGGTCGGACCCAGATTCACGGGCGTCGATGGCTGTCTGTCATCGCAGGGAGGGGCGCTGCCTCCATTGTGGGGGTATCCCCCCATCTCGCGCAAGAGTTCTTCAAGCCTCTGTGTTCGCGCCTCGAGTTCTTCGACCCGGCGGCGCAGGCTGGCGATCATCTCCAGCTCCGGGTCCGGCAGATTCTCGACGCGCCGATTGGAGCCGTCGGGCTCCCGGTAGGCAACGACTTTGGCTGGCACACCGACGGCAGTCGAGCGTGGAGGAACATCGCTGAGCACGACCGCTCCTGCACCGATCTTGGCGTCATCCCCGATCGTCACTGCGCCGAGAATCTTCGCTCCGACGCCGACCATAACCCGATTCCCCAGGGTAGGATGGCGTTTGCCGCGCTCCTTCCCGGTTCCCCCCAGGGTCACCCCCTGATAAAGGGTAACATCGTCACCGATCTCGCTCGTCTCGCCGATCACCACCCCCATACCGTGGTCAATGAAGAACCGGCGTCCGATGCGCGCCCCCGGGTGAATCTCGATGCCAGTCAGGAAGCGATTCAGGTGCGAGATGAGACGGGGCACGACCGGCACCCCCCGACGGTAAAGGTAATGGGCCACCCGGTGCAGGAGCAGGGCGTGAAGTCCCGGGTAGGTCAGCAGGACCTCAAGGAGGTTAGTCGCAGCGGGATCTCGTTCAAAGATGACACGTACATCCTCTCGCAGGGACACCTGGCACCTCCCGGCGGCCTGTCTCCGCAGCCGCATGGTGCTCACGCTCCGAGGCAGGGAACACGCCCAGGGACATCAGGAAGCGGGAGCGTGCGGTCGCGGAGGAGGGGCGTCGACCTTCTCGACGCCCCTAGAGACACGCGCAGCGCAGATTGGCCTTAGCCACGTCTCTCTTCCCCCGTGGACGTTCCCGCGCGATCATTCGAGGGATCGCCGGGGATGAGCTCGGCTACGGCAAGCGCAGCAATGCCCTCACCGCGCCCAATAAAGCCGAGCCCCTCGTTGGTCGTGGCTTTGATGCTGACCCGTTCGGGTGCGATCCCGATCGTCTGACTGATCACTCGACGCATCTCGGGAACCCGCGGCCCTAGCCGCGGCTCCTCGGCGATGATCATAAGATCGAGATGACCAATGTGCCAGCCCTGGTCCACCACCAGTTGCGCAACACGGCGCAGTAGCTCAACACTGCGAACGTTCGCGTAACGCGGGTCACCTGGCGGAAAGAGTTGTCCGATGTCGCCCAGGGACGCTGCCCCAAGCAAGGCGTCCATGGCCGCATGCAGTGCGACATCGCCATCCGAATGGCCCAGGAGCCCCCGGTCGAAGCCGAACTCGACCCCGCCCAGGAACAACACCCGCCCAGCAACCAGGCGGTGCACATCGTAGCCGATCCCGACT
>JADGGD010000129.1 GCA_019690095.1 Chloroflexota bacterium | reverse complement strand
CTCCCCCCGGACAGAAGTCCTTCTGCACGTCAACGATGATCAACGCATCACGAGCCATACTGCCCTCCCGCTCGTCATCTATAATATTATTATCTGATTGCTGTCGGTCCGGGCGGGGGAGCCCTTTGTTGGCTATGCCCGGGGCCGCACCACCCGGCCGGGGACGCCGGTGGTCGGATACCGCTCTTCCCCGCTCACTGGCCATAGCCAGGGCTCCCGCATACCCATGCCTGGAGGCGCCCGTGGAGGTCCGACGCGGTGATCCCCCGACGACTGCAGATCTCGTCGTCATTGGCGGCGGCGTGCTTGGCGCCGCCACTGCCTTCTATGCGACCCGCGCCGGTCTGCGAACTGTGGTCATCGAGCGCCGCCCCCTTCTCTGTACCCTGACGACGCCGGTCGCGGCCGGGGGGTTCCGCCTCCAGTTCGACAATCCCGAGGAGACCGAACTCGTCCGCGAGAGCCTGACGGTCTTTGAGCACTTCTCTGAGATCACCGGCCTGCGCGGCTATGACCTCCGCCTGCAGAAGCAGGGATATCTCTTCGTGACCACTCGGCAAGACACGGCCCGGCGTCAGGCCGAGCGTGTGGCCGAACAGCGTGCCTGGGGGGTGACCGACGTCGAGCTACTTACGGGCGACGAGGCGCGCTACCGCTTTCCTTACCTCGCGCCGGAGATCATCTCAGCGCGTTTTCGCGCCGGCGACGGCTTCCTTGATCCGAAGCGGCTGACCTACGGCTACGCGCTGGCCAGCTCTGCCACCTTTGTCCTGGATACAGCGGTCACCGGCTTCACCCTCGCCGCCGGACGCCTCGCACGTGTGGAGACATCGCGCGGATCAATCAGCACCCCTGCGGCTGTCATCGCGGCCGGACCGTTCTCCGGCCCGCTCGCCCGTCTGGCAGGCATTGATCCAGGTTTCACAACCGTCCGCCGTCACCGCCTGACCATGCCGGAAGTACCGGAGGTGCCGCCCGACGCGCCGTTCGTGATCGATGAAGATAATGGTGCCCACTGGCGTCCGGCTTACCAGGGAGCCTACCTCGTTTTCACCGATCCGACCACCCCACCGAGCGAGCCAGCCTGGGATGTGCCGTCGAGTAGCGACTTCGTCTTCCAGCTTCTCGATCCCACGAGCGAGCACGCCGTCGCGCACGCCTGCCCTTTCTGGAGACGGGTCTGGGAGCGCGGGAGCGACCACTGGATTCTCCAGGCCGGGCAGTACACCTATACGCCCGACCACCGTCCCTTCCTGGGCCCAACGCCCGTGCCCGGGCTGTACCTTAACGCGGGCTACAGCGGGCATGGTATCATGGGAAGCGCCGGAGGAAGCCGCCGCGTGGTTGATCTGATCCTTGGCCGTGCGGATCCGCGCCTCAATCCCTTCCGATGGGACCGCCCTCTAACCCACCGGCCATTCGATGTCATCTAGCGGCTCTTCCGACGCCTCAACAGCGCAAGCTGGCCAAAGTCGTTGCTTCTATTCCGCGCAGTTACTCCCACTCGGTGTGGAAGGTGCCGGGCCGATCAATGCGCTGATAGGTGTGCGCCCCGAAAAAGTCGCGCTGGGCCTGGATAAGGTTCACCGGCAGCCGTTCACGGCGGTAACTGTCGAAATAAGCGAGCGCCGCGCCCAGGCCCGGCACTGGAATGCCAAGACCCACGGCCGCTTGAACGGCCCGCCGCAGGCTCGCCTGCGTCCGCGCCAGGATAGCCGCACATTCCGGGGCCACCAGTAGATTGGCAAGCGACGGGTCGCGGCGGAAGGCCGCCTGGATCAGATCGAGGAGCCGCGCCCGGATGATGCAGCCCCCCTTCCAGATGCGTGCGATCTCTGCCAGGTCGAGGTCGTAGGCATACTCGCGCGAGGCCGTGCGGAGAAGCGCCATTGCCTGGGCGTAGGAGATCACCATGCCGGCGTAGAGGGCTTCCCGCATCGTGGCCACGAATCCACTATCGAGCGCCTCAGCCGGCAGATCGGGGCCGGTGAGCAGCTTCGCCGCCGCCACGCGTTCCCCCTTCAAGGCGGAGATGTTGCGTCCCCACAGCGCGGCATCAATGTTCGGGATCACCACCCCCAGGTCGAGCGCATCCTGGGAAGTCCATTTGCCGGTCCCCTTCTGCCCGGCCTGGTCGAGGATCAGGTCGACCAGCGGCTGGCCAGTTTCCTCGTCGACACGCTCCAGGACCTTGGCAGTGATCTCGATCAGGTAGGAGTTCAGCTCCCCGCGATTCCACTCGGCGAAGAGCTCAGCAAGCTGTGGGACGCTCAGCCGACATGCGGAGCGCAGCAGATCATAGGCCTCGGCGATCAACTGCATGATCGCGTATTCACAGCCGTTATGGACCATCTTGACGTAGTGGCCCGCCGACCGAGGCCCTATATAGGCGCAACAGGGACCATCCGGCGTCTGCGCGGCGATGCTGGTGAGGATCGGCTCGATCAGCGGATAAGCCTCGCGCGGCCCACCAGGCATGATGCACGGCCCGTTGAGCGCACCAGCCTCCCCGCCGCTCACGCCGACCCCGAAGTACTGGATGCCCGCTTCGGCCAACTCCGCCGACCGCCGATCGGTATCCTTGAAAAACGAGTTTCCGCCATCCATTACGATGTCGCCCGCAGCGAGGTGCGGGCGAAGCTGGGCAAGAACCTCGTCCACCGGACGGCCGGCTTGAACCATCAGGAAGATCCGGCGAGGGCGCTCCAGCGACTCGACAAACTCGCGAATGTCATAGGTTGGACGAATGCGCTTCCCCCGCGCCCGTCCCTCGACGAGCTGCCGGGTCCGCTCGGCCGTTCGGTTGTATACCGAAACGCTGAATCCGTGGCGCTCGATATTCAGCGCCAGGTTCTCCCCCATGACTGCGAGACCGATTAGACCAAGAGAGCTCTGCTCCATGGCACGGCCGCCTTTCTCTCTCAATGTAGACTCGGGCGCGATGTCCGGGCAGTCGAGCAGCCCTCAGCGGGCCACATCTCGGCTCGATTGGAGGGCCTGCACCTCGTCCCAGGTCGGCAGCCCCTCAACATCCCCGCTGACGCTCATCGCGCAGGCCCCTACCAGATTCCCCAGGCGCATCGATTCGGCAATGCTCCACCCGCGGAGCTGTCCGCTCAGGAAGCCCGCAGCGAAACCGTCGCCAGCCCCGACCGGATCCACCACGCGCTCCAGGGGGAAGGCAGGAACCCGAATGATCCCGTCGTCGCTCACCCCCAGGGATCCCTGCGCACCAAGCTTCACCAGGACGAGTCGCGGCCCGAGGGCGCGAATCGCCCGGGCCGCACGTTCTGGGTCCGATTCACCGGTCAGTAATTCGGCTTCGTCGGCCCCGGGGAGGACGATGTCGCAGCGCGGCAGGATCCCTCGCAGGGTCGTTCGGCAGGTCTCCGCATCCCACAGGCGCAGACGGACGTTTGGATCAAACGACACCAGCGCACCGGCCTGGTGAGCAATCTCGATCGCAGCCAGAACGGTCTCATGGCAGGATGGAGAGAGTGCCGGATTAATCCCGCTGACGTGGAAGTAGCGCGCCCCGACAAAGTAGCTCGGGTTCAGATCGGACGGACTGAGAAAGCTCGCCGCCGATCCTCGCCGATAGTAGATCACCTTGCGGGCCCCGAGCTCACGCCGCTCTTTGAAAGCAACGCCGGTCGGATGCTCCGGGTCCAGGATGACCTGGGATACATCCACTCCTTCTCCCCGCAGGAAGTTCCGGATGTAGAGACCGAACTCATCATCGCCGAGGCGGCTGATCCAGCCGGCCCGGTGCCCCAGGCGCGCCAGCCCGATCGCCACATTGGCCTCGGAGCCTGCCACGTGCTTGCGGAATAGCTCGATCCCGCGCAACGGGCCGGCCTCGGTGGCGACAAACATGACCATCATCTCGCCGAGCGTGATGACGTCCACCCTACCCCCTGTCGACGTGGGCTCCCGTCCCGGAGAGCCCGTCCACACGCTATGACGTGGGGCAGACCCGTCCCGCGCACCGCCGCGTTACAGCACCAGCGCTCGAGAATCTCTCTGGCCCCACGTCCTCCTGATGCGTCGAGAGCGTACTCGACCCGCTGTCCGGAGTCAATCGGGCACAGATCTGTCGGGCACGGGCAAACGGCGGGAAGCAGAGCACCCGTGCCCCCATCAAAGAGAAAAGCCCCGACCGCCTGCGGTCGGGGCTATCCAGTTCGTCGCAATCAGGAAGCCTTCTCCGAGGTCTCCTTGCTGGCAGCGGTCTCAGTCGACTTGGCGGGCTTCTTGTCGTCGTCGAGTTCCGCGTTGATCGAGCTCTTAAACTCGCGGATACCACGGCCAAGAGCGCCGCCGACATCGCCCAGCTTACCTGGTCCGAAGATCACCAGGGCGATGATCAGAATCAGCACCAGGTGCCACGGCTCAACGATGCCCACTCCCATGACCGTCCACTCTCCTCTCCGAACGTGAATCCCTCCGCGATCCCTCTCTCGACCCCGAGCACGGGCCAAAAGAAGCCACTCGCGGCTGGGCTCTCTCCCCTTCTGCCCGACCTTGTATCAGCCATCGCTATTATACTGCATGCGCCCGGAGCCGTACAGTCCCACCGCAAGCAGACCGCGCATTGTCAGGGGACATCCTCTGGCCCGCGATCGACATGGGCATTATAGAAGGCAAGAAGACGCTCCCGGTCAAACGACGAATAGACTTGCTGATAATCCCATGCCACCGCCATGAGCCGTACGCCGTTCGGCAGACCTGTATACGGCGTCGCCAGGAGCTTTACTTCATCATACCGATCCTTCGGAAAGGTTGCGAACGCCTGTCGAAGCTGATCAACGATATCCGGGCATCCGGTCGGGCAGTCATAGAGGATGACAATACCGCCGTGCTCCAGGTTGTGGACCCAGTACCCGGTTGCGACCGGTTCCGTATAGACCCCCCAGGGCTGGGGCGACGGGTAATGCGGACCAGATGCAGGTGGATTCGTCCGGTAAACGATCGCCTGCCCCTCGGCTACATGCTGACGCCCTTCGTCCGGGATGGGAGTCCCGAGTGCATCCGCGCTCGGGGCGGGACGGAGGAGAGCGTTCCCGGCCGGACGGAGAACAGTGTACCCGACACCCGCAAGCACGATCACAATCACGACGACGATCGCCGCGATCAGGGGAACAGCCGAACGTCGCGGCACGTTCGAGGTACCGTGCCCCGACGGCGTTGAAGGCAGAGCGGTCGCAGAGGGGGGCGGAGACGGACGTGTCTTGACCGCGGACGCGGCCCCCGTCGTTCTGCCCGCGGATGATGAGCGGTCACGCTTCGCGCGGTGACGCTTCGGCATGGTGCATTTAATTCCTTTCTCAGCCACCGTGGTCCCACGGTGCTCCTGTAGATTAGCATACTTCGCATCCAAACACATCTGGAGCCCTTGCCGGTACGCCGCGTGCGGTGCCGGGCTCCCGATTCCACGTGATCGGGAGGAAGCTGATGACGGAACCGGTTGACGAACTGGCCCTGGATGATGCCCGCATCGCCGCAGACGTGCGCGAGACACTGCAGTGGGATCCGCGCCTTGATGCCTCGACCATCCGCGTTGAGGTGCTGGACGGAATCGTGACCCTGGCCGGCAGCGTGCGACTGCTCGCCGAGAGTGCTATCGCCGCTGAGGATGCCTGGCGCGTCAAGGGAGTTCGTCAGGTGATCAACGATATCGCGGTGAATCCGACTGCGGTCCGGACCGACACTGACATCCTGGCCGATGTCCTGAACGCCCTCCGCTACGATCCGCGGGTGGATGAGCACGCGGTGATCCTGCAGGTGGTGGGTGGCGTGGTCACCCTGGCCGGGACTGTCGGCAGCTCCGCCGAAGTGCACGCCGCTGAGGAGGACGCCTGGTTCACGCCGGGGGTCATAGCCGTCACGAATACACTCACGGTCGCACCGGATCGCCGCCGTCCTGACAGCGACATCACAGCAGACGTACGCGAGGCCCTCACACGCGATGCCCGGATCACCGACCCTACCCGCATCGGTGTAGAGGTCAGGAACGGGACAGTCACCCTGAGCGGCGGGGTCGATCGTCCAGAAGAGCGGCGTGCGGCCGAGGAGGATGCCTGGTTCACCGCCGGGGTTCAGGAGGTGGTCAATCATCTGATCATCAGCCCGCTGACGCCGACCGTCTGAGCTGGTTTCGCTCTCCCCTCTTCCTCAACCCGATCCTGTCTGGGCCAGACTGTCATCGGGCCGGACTGGCTGCCGGCTGGGGTGACGCCCGGGAGACGGGATGGGAGTATAATGGCCAGGACAAGGGGATCACGTGGCCACCTGGATCCGGTGGCCAGGCGACCCCGCCCGGGGGAGGACAACAGTGAGCGGATTCTTTCTCTTCGCCGCCAGTTTCCTGGCGACTGGGGTCGAGATGGTGGAGGCACTGACGATCATCCTGGCGACCGGCCTTACCCGCGGCTGGCGGAGCACCTTTCTCGGAGCTGGCCTGGCCGCCGCCGCGCTCGCGGTGATCGTTGCCGCCCTCGGATTCACCCTGACCACCGTTGTTCCGATTGACCTCCTGCGACTGGTTGTCGGCGGCTTTCTGCTCATCTTTGGCTTGCAGTGGCTGCGCAAGGCCGTGCTCCGGTACGGTGGGCTCAAGGCGTTCCACGATGAAGATCAGATCTTCGCGCGCGAGGTCGCAGCATTACGGTCCGATCGTCCGGTCAGGGCAGAGATCGACTGGACGGCCTTCGTTGTCTCTTTCAAAGGCGTTTTGCTGGAGGGACTGGAGGCGGCCTTCATTGTGATTACCTTTGGCAGTGCGGCCCGGGACGCACGAGTTGGGGGGCTGGCCGGCGTTGGACTGGCCGCCGTGGCCGCGGCCGCTGCACTTGGTATCGTCATCCTGGCCGGCCTGCTTGTCCACCGGCCGCTGAGCCGCGTTCCAGAGAACACGATGAAATACGCCGTCGGGCTTATGCTCACCTCCTTCGGAACATTCTGGGCTGGTGAGGGTGTGGGCATCCGCTGGCCGCTCGAGGATGCAACAATCCTCCTTCTGCTGGCTGCATATGCCGCGGCAAGCTGGCTCATGGTAGCTGCCCTACGACGCGGTCGTTCAGCCGAGCGCCTGGCTGGAGAAATAGCATGATCGGGGCACTGCTCCTGCGCTTCCTCGCCTTCTGGTACGATTTCCTCATCGGCGACGCCGCTGAGATCGCGGTGGGGATCGTGCTCCTGCTCGCCGCTGCGGGCTTTGTTATTCGGTCGGGCATAGTTCCGGCTCTCGATGCCGGGGTCGCGCTGGCAGTCCTCGTCGTGGCCCTCCTCGCCGCCAGCGTGGCCCGGGAAGGGCGTCGGCGGATGCGCGGATAACGGGCGGGCAGGTCGCGGGCGCGGCCAGTGGCCCCTGGTGGCCCGTGCTATAATCCAGGAGAGATGAGACCACGTCCTACCGACGCCGGCTTTGCCAACGCTGCGCGCACTCCCCGCGTCCCCGAGGCCTCTACCGCGCGTGCCGACGACCCTGAGACGGTAGGGGAAGAAGAGCCGTCCGTCGCCATCTCACTCGGCGTCGCGGATGGGTTTCGCTTCGGCTGCGGGCTTATCCTCGCCGGCATTGCCTTCTACTTTGCCCTGATCATCGTGGTCGCGACAGCTTTTCTTGTCGCCCTGGCCCTCAATCTGCCCCTGCCCTTTGGCCTCGGCCCCCACTGATACGCGCGAGCCGGCTCATCGGACGATCCAACCACGCGGGCCGAAGCATCCGGCCGTTCTTCTGGCCGGGACTATTGTCACCCCGGCGAGCCCACTCCAGGGCTGAAGTGCGAGTCGCCCGGCAAGACAGGGGGACAGGAGGTCCGGCATTCCGACGGAGAAATTCCTACCGAGATTGAGCCAGGGCTCGTATAATGGTGAGCGGGAACCAGGGGACCGGGGAGATCACTGTGAGAGCCGCACCAGCCTCCGATACAACCGCTGCGCCCTTCATCGATTCATTCGGGAGACGCATGGAAAGCCTGCGCATCTCCGTGACCGACCGGTGCAACTTTCGCTGTCAGTACTGCATGCCTGCAGAAGGTCTCCCCTGGATTCCCTCCGAGAAGATTCTCACTGATGATGAGATCTTCCGGCTCGCCCGCATCTTCGTCCGCCACGGTATCCGGGAGATCCGTCTCACAGGCGGCGAGCCCACCGTTCGTCCGAGCCTGCCCGAGATCATTCGCCGGCTCAGCACGCTCCGGGCGGAAGGCCTGGAGAGCCTGAGCATCACCACGAACGGCGTGCTTCTGGACAAGCTTGCCGGCCGGCTTGCCGCTGCCGGGCTCACCCGCATCAACGTCAGCCTGGATACTCTGGTCCGCGAGAAGTTCCACCGGATCACGCGCCGTGACTGCCTGGAGCGTGTACTCGCCGGCCTGGAGACGCTCGAGCAGTATCCCACCATTCGCCCGATCAAGATCAATGTCGTGGCGATGCGGAACTTCACCGAGGAGGAGATCCTCGACTTCGCTCGGCTCGCCCGGCGCAAGCCGTA
>JADGGD010000128.1 GCA_019690095.1 Chloroflexota bacterium | reverse complement strand
GCCGCGGCGATGCGCTGTCCGACCACCGTCTTGCCGGAGCCTGCCGGGCCGTCGATCGCGATCACCGATGGTCGCACGTCGCCTCCGGTGGAGTATTCTATCATTCGCCCGGCGCCAGGTGGACCGCCGCGAGCAGGGCCGCGACCTCGTCCGGACGGAGCTCCCGCCAGGCACCTGGTCGGAGGCCTCCCAGAGAGAGGGGACCCAGGCGCACGCGAATGAGGCGGGTCACGGTCAGCCCGACAGCACGACACATCAGGCGAATCTGCCGCTTGTGGCCTTCGTGAATGATCATCCGCAGGGCGCCGTTTGGACCGCGCCGGACCTCGGCCGGGCTGCTCCGCCAGCCGTCGATCTGGACGCCCTGGCGAAGGCGCTCGATCTGCTCCTCTTGCGCCGGCGGGGTAACCCAGACCAGGTACTCGCGCGGCACTGCATACCGGGGATGGAGGAGGCGATGGGTCAGCTCGCCGTGGTTGGTGAGCAGGATGAGCCCTTCGCTCGGAGCATCCAGACGGCCGACGGGGTAGACACGGACCGGGCTCCGGACCAGATCCACAACCGTCCAGCGCCCTCGCTCGTCTCGGGCGGTGCTGAGGACACCAGGGGGCTTGTTCAGCATCAGGTACACGTACCGCGGTGTCCGCTCAATGGGCCGTCCGTCGACGGTGATCTGGTCCCCAGGCCCGACTCGGGTTCCCAGGCGGGTCACGACAACGCCGTTCACCGCCACCCGTCCCGCCAGGATGAGCTCCTCGGCGCGGCGGCGTGAGGCGATCCCCGCCGCTGCCAGGACCTTCTGGAGGCGCTCGCCCTGTCCACCCGCGTCGGCCATCGGTCTCAGCGGAGCACCAGGGGGAGCCGCGCCAGCGGCGCGCCGCCAGCGTAGAAAGTGACTGCGCCGTCGTTGAGATCTGGCAGGTCCGGATTATCGGTCGCCCGGAGCGGCGCGTCGGGCGTAAGGTCGAGTGTCCAGCTCAGCGTCTCGGCCTGCCAGGTCGGGAGATACACCACGGCTGGACGGTCTACCTGGAGCCGTCGGGTTGTCGGGCCGTCCCGGATCGTGAGCAGCGGACTGTCCGGCAGGGTCAGCTCGATCCAGGTATAGTGGGCCAGGAAGTAGTCCAGGAGCGCACTCGCGTCCGGGACGTAGTCCGGGGTATGCATGACCGTGAGGTAGAGCACGTGATCTCCCTGGCGGTCGGCGATTGTGATCGCATGGAGGGCTTGCTCGGTCGTGCCGGTCTTGACACCGATCACGTCCGGACGGCGTCCCAGGAAGTAGTTCGTATTCGTCAGGTCATAGGTCCAGCGGCCGCGGATCGTCACGTGGCGCGTCGCGACGATCTGGCGGAACAGCGGGTACCGCATCGCGGCGCGCGCAATGACGATCATATCGTAGGGGCTGGAGACGTGTCCAGCGGCGTCCAGCCCGTGCGGATTCACGAAGTGAGAGTCCGTCAAGCCCAGGCGCGCGGCGGTTTGGTTCATTAAGGTCACGAAGGCGGGCTCGCTGCCAGCGATCGCAGTAGCGATGGCCAGGGCGGCGTCATCGCCGGATGGGACGAGGAGCCCGAAGAGCAGATCCCGCAGGGAGAGCCGCTCGCCCGGATGCAGTCCCATCACCGAGTCTCCTGCCAGAGCCATGGCCTGGCCGTCAACACTACTGATGACGGGCTCGTCGGGGTTGCCCCGCTCCAGGGCGACGAGGGCGGTGAGCATCTTGGTCATACTGGCAGGCGGGAGCGGCTGATGGGGATTCTTGCCCCAGACCAGCTCGCCGGTGTCGCCGTCGACTACCGCCGCGGCCGACGCCTGGATCGGCGGCGGTTGCTGGCGCGCGGCGGCGAGGGTGTGAGCATCAACGGTGGCGGGGAGATCGTCCGCGCCGGCGAGGGCGGGAGGGCCGAATCCAACCAGGCAGAGCCCGGCCAGGATCAGCGGCCAGATCACCACGCATGCTTTTCCCTTCACCGCATGCTCCACTGTATCCGTTCCCGCCGCGTGGCGTCAACCACGGTTGACACGCCGATCATCCCACCGGTATGATGCACCAGGCGGCGAAGGGGGATGGATGTGTCTGAGGTAGCGGGCGCATGAAACTGATCATTGCGATCGTCCAGGACCAGCACGACGCCGGTAAGGCGGTGGACGAGCTGGTGGCCCATGGTTTCGGGGCCACGCGGATCAACACGGCAGGTGGTTTCCTGAAGCGCGGTAATGCCACGATCCTGATCGGCGTCGAGGATGCGCGCGCGAACGATGCCATCCAGATCCTCCGCGATGCGTGTCACCATCCACCAGCCGAGGGGACTGGCGTCTCGACCGCCGGGGTCGTGTTCGTCGTCCCCGTTGCCGCCTCCTACAAGATGTGATCCGGGGCACGAGGGCGTGGCAACGGTTGCCCAGGTCATTGCCCGGAGCCTCGCCCGGGCAGGGGTCCGATATGTCTTTGGCCACCCGGGCGGAGAGGTCGCTCACCTGATTGAGGCCTTGCGCCGCGAGGGGATCCCGTTTGTTCTCACCCGCCACGAGGCAACGGCCGCCTTTATGGCCGCGAGCTGGGGGGAGTTGAGCGGCCAGCCGGGGGTCTGCCTTTCCACACTGGGTCCTGGTGCGACGAATCTGCTGAGCGGGGTGGCGCACGCCTTTCTCGATCGATGCCCGCTGGTGGCGATCACCGCCCAGCTCGCGACTAGCCGGCAGGTTCAGGCGACGCACCAACATCTGGACCTTGCCGCCCTGTACGCGCCGGTCACCAAGGCGACGATCACCGTCGGGGCAGATACCGCGGGTGTGGCGGTCGAGCGAGCACTTTACCTGGCGCTGGCCGAGCGGCCCGGCCCGGTTCATCTGATCGTACCGAGCAACGTGGCCAGCCAGGAGTATGCCGGGCCTGCCTGGGATCGCCCGCTGTCTATCCCGGCGAGGCCCGGCGTTGATCCCGCCGCGATTGAGGCGGCCGGGGAACTCCTGGCCCGGGCCCATCGTCCGGCTGTGCTGGTCGGGATCGGGGCAGTGCGCTGTGGGGCATCCGAGCCCCTGCGGCGTCTGGCTGAGGCGCTCCAGGCGCCGGTCGTCACGACGCCCAAGGCAAAAGGTATCCTCCCGGAGGATCATCCACTCGCGGCGGGGGTGCTGGACATGGCTGGCGACGCCGTTGTGGACGAGCTCCTGCGGGAAGCCGATCTGCTCGTGACCGCTGGCCTGGACGTCGTCGAGCTGATCAAGCCATGGACATTCGAAGCACCTGTCGTCCATCTCGATACCGTGCCCAACGTTGAGCGGCTGTACGCGGCGCGCCTCGAGGTGATCGGTGATGTGGCCGCTGCGCTGGCAGGGCTGGCGGAGCGTGCTCGCCCGTCCGCCTGGACAGAGGGGCGCCTCCACACGCACCGTCAGCGGCTCCGGTCGGCACTGACCGCGCGTGTGCCGGGACTGGCTCCCCAGACGGTCATGGAGATTGTGCGGGAAGTTTTGCCCCGGAATGGGGTGGTTGCCTGCGACGTGGGGGCGCACAAGATCCTCCTGGGGCAGGTCTGGACGGCCTACGAGCCGCGGACGTATCTGGTCTCGAACGGCCTGTCGTCTATGGGGGCCGGCCTGCCCGGTGCCCTCGCCGCGCGCCTGTGGTGGCCGGAGCGGCCGGCGGTGGCAATCATTGGGGACGGCGGCTTCGGCATGTATCTGGGCGAGCTCGAGACTGCGGTCCGTCTTGGCGTGGCGCTACCCATCGTCGTGCTCGTCGATGGGAGCCTCAGCCTGATCAAGCTCGGTCAACTCCAGCGGGGATATCTGCCGTCGGGTGTCGATTTTGGCTGCCCGCGGTTGGCCGAGATCGCCCGCGGGTTCGGCGCGGTGGGGGTGCGGGTCGAGACGGCCGAGGCGGTCCGCGCCGCGATGGAGCAGGCGCTCGGTCATTCTGGGATCACGGTGATTGAGGCGATCGTTGATGCAGGAGCCTACTCGGGCGGCGAGTAGGGGGGCAGAGCGTGCCGGCCGCACGAGGGGATGGCGTGTGCGGTCGGGCCGCTTGCTTGACATTCCAGGCGTGATTCCCTATGATTCGAGGTAGCACGCGGTAATCGAGGGGGTCCTTCGATGTGCCGCGTTTCTTTAGGTCCGGGCTTTTTCCCACCGCTGGTTCTCCGTCGATTGGTGCACAGCACGAAGCCGCGCGGGCGGTGGGCTTTTCGGGCATAGAGGAGAGAAGGTCAATGAAGCTACCGCGTCGGGCTCCGGTGGAACCCGTCCGTCCCGCGCGCCCGGTCCGTCCCGCGCGGTCGTCCCGGACCGTGTCATCGACGGGGATTACCGGGTTTGGCAGGACCGTGGCGGCCGGGATTCGCGAGTTCGTGTATGACACGCGTTCCGAGCTGAGGAAAGTCGTCTGGCCGACGCGTGAGCAGGCGCTGAATCTGACCGGCCTGGTGATTGCGGCGTCGGTCGCGGTCGGGGCGTTCATTGGCGTGGTTGATCTGATCGTGCAGAAACTGTTTCAGCTGATACTAGGTGGGGCGTGACGATGGTGAGGGACACACGCGGAGCCGTGGACGAGGTCGGTCCGGCCGAGCGGGGTGAAGCAGACCAGGCGCCCGCTCCCGCGGAGAAGGAGCAGGTGACCGTCCCGGAGGGGGCTCAGTGGTATGTGATTCACACCTACTCCGGCTACGAAAACAAGGTCAAGGCCAACCTCGAGCACCGGATCGCCTCGATGGATATGAAGGACAAGATCTTCCAGGTCGTCATTCCGGTGGAGGACGAGGTCGAGGTCAAGGACGGTCAGCGGCGAACGGTCCAGCGGAAGGTCTTCCCCGGCTACGTGCTCGTTCAGATGCTGATGAGTGATGATTCGTGGTACGTTGTCCGGAATACGCCGGGGGTGACCGGGTTTGTTGGGTCGGGGAATACGCCGATTCCTCTGCCGGAGCACGAGGTGAAGGCGATCCTGAAGCAGATGAAGGCGGAGACGCCGCGGGTCAAGATCGCCTTTATGAAGGGGCAGAGCGTCCGCATTATCGATGGCCCCTTCGCCGAGTTCATCGGTGTGGTTGATGATATCAACCACGAGCGCGGTAAGGTGCGCGTGCTCGTGTCGTTCTTCGGGCGCGAAACGCCGGTGGAGCTCGACTTCCTGCAGGTGGAGAAGCTCTAGCCGGGCGACCCGCGTCTACCGGAATGAGGGGCGTGCTGGACCGGTAGGGCCGGCACCGAGCCGCTACAGGTGCTGGGTATTGCCCCGATCGACCGGTGCCAGGTGGCCCGAGGTTGATGGTGAGAAGAGTCGAGGATGGCAAAGAAAGTCAAGGCGATTGTGAAGCTGCAGATCCCGGCCGGGAAGGCGACGCCTGCACCGCCGGTGGGACCAGCGCTCGGCCAGCACGGCGTCAATATTATGGCGTTCGTGAAGGAGTATAACGAGCGGACCGCCGCACAGGCCGGAACGATTGTCCCGGTCGAGATCACGATCTTCGAGGATCGTTCGTTCACGTTCGTGACCAAGACGCCGCCAGTCGTGGATCTGCTCAAGAAGGCGGCGGGTATCGAGAAGGGCGCAAGCCAGCCGAACGTTCAGACGGTTGGTGAGGTGACGCGCGAGAAGATTCGCGAGATCGCCCAGCTTAAGATGCGGGATCTGAATGCGCTGGATCTGGCGGCTGCCGAGCGGATGATTGAGGGGACCGCCAAGAGCATGGGGATCGTGATCAAGGGCTGAGGCGTGGCGGCGCGACGTGGGAGGAGGCTTTCTCCACTTGGACCACAGGGGTGATCGATGAAGCATCGAGGGAAGAAATACCGCGAGGTGGCTCAGCTCATTGAGCCAGGGCGCCTGTACCCGCCTCCCGAGGCCGTCGAGCTGGTTCGCCGGGTCTCATACACGAGCTTCCCGGGGACCGTTGAGATGCACATGCGGACCAATCTGGATCCGCGCCATGCAGATCAGCAGATCCGCGGTGTTGCGCTCCTCCCGCACGGACTGGGGAAGCCGGTGCGGGTGCTGGTCTTCACGTCGGGTGAGGGGATCCGGCTCGCCGAGGAGGCCGGGGCGGATTTCGTCGGCGGGGATGAGCTCATCAAGCGCATTGAGGAAGGATGGCTGGATTTTGACGTGGCGATCGCCACGCCGGAGATGATGGGGCGGGTTGGACGGCTTGGCCGCATCCTCGGCCGGCGTGGGCTGATGCCGAACCCGAAATCCGGAACGATCGTTCAGCCGGCAGATCTGGCCCGGGCGATCCGGGATGCCCGGCAGGGACGTGTGGAGTTTCGTCTTGACCGGACGGCGATCATTCACGTGCCCATCGGAAAGACAGACTTCGCCCCGAAGGCCCTGCTTGATAACATGGCCTCGGTCGTCGATGCGGTCCAGAAGGCACGGCCGTCCGGGGCACGTGGCCAGTTTGTTCGCTCAATTACCCTGGCGCCGACGATGGGCCCAGGGGTGCCGGTGGACCTGCAGCAGGCCCTCGCGCTGAGCGTCGCGTGATCTTTTGACAAACGCCCGGGGTAACCCGGGCCAGAGACGGCGCCGCTTCAGGGTGGCGCCATCTGGGTGTCTTGCCGCGCCAGAGACAGCAGGGGGCTCCGTCGGGTGTGGGCCGTGGGGAATAGCAGATGAGGCTACTCTCCAGTCGCCGCTCCGGGAGGGCCTTAATCCATAACCCTGCCGAGGCTTCGAGCAGGCGAGGTCGATCATCCGGAGCCCATGGACTTCCGGATGATCGAGGTTTTGTCTTTCGTGCCCTCGCGCTCTCTGGCCGCGAGGGTTTTTTATTTGGCCAGCGGCGGTGGCGCGGCCGTCGGCAGGCCCCAGACTGGAAGATTCACGGAAAGGAGGTGAGCGATATGCCTAGCCCACGCAATATCGCGGCTGTCGCCGATCTCGAACAGCGGCTCCGCCGTGCGCGAGCGATCTTCCTCACTGATTACCGCGGCCTGACTGTGGCGGAGCTCGGACAGCTGCGGCGGCAGCTGCGGGAAGTGGGGGTGGAGTTCCGGGTTGCCAAGAATACCCTGATCCGTCTGGCGGCCCGACGGCTCGGGCTCACCGGTCTGGACGGCTTCCTGACCGGGCCGACGGCCCTGGCGCTGACGGCTGGCGACGAGATCACCGCGGCGCGCGTGCTGTCGGAGTTCGCACGGGGTGCCCGCTTGCTCACCCTGAAAGGGGCAACAGTAGGGCACCTGGTGCTCTCCCCTGAGCAGGTGTCCGAACTCGCGGCTCTGCCGGGGAGCGAGCAGGTCCGGGCGAACCTGGTCGGATCGATCCAGGGGCCGATGGCCGGCCTGGTGGGTGTCCTGAACAGTGCACTGGCGAGCGTCATTCACGCACTGGAGGAGCGTCAGAAGCAGCTCCAGGCTGCCTGAGCGATCCGAAGCGCGCCGGCTGTCGCCTCAGGGATGTACCCCGCGATGGGCCGGGGCGGATGCTGGTGAATGGAGATAACGTGTGAGCGAGGAGGAGCGAATCAATGGCAGTTTCAGAGCGCGTTCAGAAGGTTTTCGAAGAGATCAATGGTCTCAGCGTGCTCGAGATCGCACAGCTCTCTAAGCTGATGCAAGAGAGCTGGGGGGTCAGTGCGGCTCCGGTCGCGGCGGTTGCTGCGCCGGCTCCGGCTGCCGCTGCGGCGGCTCCGGCCGCAGCACCGGCTGAGGAGAAGACCGAGTTCAACGTGATC
The DNA here is from genome assembly GCA_019690095.1 of Chloroflexota bacterium. Classification (GTDB taxonomy): domain Bacteria; phylum Chloroflexota; class UBA6077; order FW602-bin22; family CADDYW01; genus JADGGD01. The sequence continues at coordinate 836 of JADGGD010000128.1, read as the reverse complement.
CTCAAGGAAGTCGGCCCGAACAAGCTGAACGTGATCAAGGCAGTTCGCGAGCTGACGACGCTTGGCCTGAAGGAGGCTAAGGATCTCGTCGAGGCGGCGCCGAAGCCGGTGAAGGAGGGGGTGCCGAAGGAGGAGGCAGAGGCGGCGAAGGCGAAGCTCGAGGCGGCTGGCGCGGTCGTCGAGCTCACCTGAGCGCACTGCTCCCGAGATAGGCGAGGCCGGTCTCCGTGGCCGGCCTCGCCGCCTTTCGAGCGGCCCTGTTCATTGGGCGGATGCTGTGATTTACCTTCTCCGGGATGATCTCTTTGGTGCAGAGCGCCTGAACGAGATCCGGGCTCGGCTCGGTCCGCCGGAGCTGCAGGGACTGAACACGACCGTTCTCGACGGCTCCCGCCTGACGGTTGGGGAGTTGCGCGCGGCGGTCGCGGTAGTGCCATTCCTGGCCGCGCGGCGGCTGGTCATCGTGCGGCGTCTCTTCGGAGGGCGCCGTGCCGACGGGGCGGGTGAGGCCACTGCTGGCGGGCGTCGCGCATCCCGGGGCGATGCTCGCATGCAGGACATCCTTGACTATCTTCCCGCTGTTCCCGCGGAGACCGACCTCGTCTTCATCGAGGATGAGGCGTTCGATCGGGATCATCCCGTCGTGCGGCAGATCACCCGGCTGGGAGGTGAGGTCTATCTGCCCGATCCGCCGCGCTGGGAGCACCTGGTGCCCTGGATCGTCCAGCGGGTGCGGGCGAAGGGGGGACGGATCGCGCGCGAGGCGGCCGAAGTGCTGGCCGAGCTGGTGGAGGCAGACGATCTTCGCCGTCTCGATCTCACCCTGGATCTGCTGA
>JADGGD010000127.1 GCA_019690095.1 Chloroflexota bacterium | reverse complement strand
GCTGTTCACAGGGATCGCGGCGGGAGACCTGGCGGCGGGGGATCCGCGTGCGGGAGGGGAATCGGTGGAGGTCGGCGGGGTTATCGGCCTGGCTCTCCTGAGCTTCGCGGTCGCGCTCGCCGGAGCGCCCGGCCTGATCGCGGCGCTGCGGCGCCTGAAGTTCGGCAAGCAGATTCGTCGGGAAGGCCCGTCCAGCCACCAGGTCAAGGCGGGAACGCCGACCATGGGCGGGGTTCTGTTCATCACGACGGCCGTCGTCCTCACCCTGGCCCTGGTGCCGGACCGGCAGGCCGCCGCGCCCCCGATTATCGCGGCGCTCCTGTTCGGCGGAGCCGGCGCGCTCGACGATCTGGCCAATATGAAGAGCGTCGAAGGGATCGGCTTCCGGGTCCGCCACAAGTTCCTCTGGCACGGCGCCATGGCCCTGATTCTGGCCGCATGGCTCTACCAGACCCCGGACCTCCGGGTCCAGCGCCTGCCGGCCGGGCTGACCCTCGATCTCGGAGGGTTCTTCATCCCCCTCGCGGCGCTGGCGATCTTCAGCTGTGCGGCCGGGGTCAACGAAATCGACGGCCTTGACGGGCTGGCGGGCGGCACCGCGCTCGCCGCCTTTGCCGCTTATGCCGTGCTCGCCCTGGCCGGCGGCCAGGGCGCTACCGCCGCCTTCTGCGCCGCCCTGGCCGGCGGCCTGCTCGCCTTCCTCTGGCACAATGTCTACCCGGCCCGCGTCTTTATGGGCGATGCCGGCGCGCTCGCCCTGGGCGCCAGCCTGGCCGTCGTCGCGCTCCAGACCCGCTGGGCGTTCCTCCTGCCGGTCATCGGGATCCTGTACGTCGCCGAGCTGATCTCAGTGATCCTCCAGGTCGGGTACTTCAAGCTGACCGGCGGACGCCGCCTGTTCCGCATGGCGCCGCTCCACCACCACTTCGAGCTGGCGGGCTGGCCGGAGCCGGGGATCGTCTTCCGCTTCTGGATCGCGGGCGCCGTCGCGGCGGCCTGCGGTCTGGCCCTCGGGCTCTGAGGAAGGAGGCGGATGGTGGAGGACATCGATTTCCGCGGACGGCGAGCTACCCTGATCGGCCTGGGCACGCGCACCCACGTCGCGCTGGCCCGCTACCTGGTGGCGTGCGGCGCGGTGGTGCGCATCAGCGAGCGGAAGCCGCGCGAGGAGCTTGCGCGGGAGATCGCCCTCCTCGGTGATCTGCCGGTCGAGCTGTGCTGCGGCGGGCACCGTGATGCCGACGTCCTGGACGCCGACATCGTCTTCGTCTCGCCGGGGGTGCCGCGCGATCTGCCGATCCTGGAGACCGCCCGGCGGCGCGGCATCCCCATCTCAAGCGAGATCGAGCTGGTGTTCGCGCGCTGCCAGGCGCCGATCATCGGCATCACCGGCTCGGCCGGCAAGACCACAACCACTGCTCTGGTCGGGGAGATCCTGCGCGCCGCAGGGTACACCGTTCATGTGGGCGGCAATATCGGCGTTCCGCTGATCGAGCGCGTGGATGCGATCGCTCCGACCGATCGGGTCGTGCTCGAGTTGAGCAGCTTCCAGCTCGAGGCCCTGCGGCAGAGCCCCTGGATCGGGGCGATCCTGAACGTGACGCCGAACCACCTCGACCGCCACCCGACCTTCGAGCACTACGCTGAGAGCAAGTTCAACCTTCTGCGCTACCAGCGGCCGACCGATGTCGCGGTGCTCGGGGCCGACGACCCGGTGGCGGCAGGGTTCGCCCCCCGCTGTCCGGGGCGACTGCGCTGGTTCTCGGCGGCACGCTCGGTCGCCGCAGGCGCCTTCCGACGCGGGGATGAGCTGATCGCCCGCGACGAGGAGGGCGAGGCAGTCATCGCGCGGGTGGAGATGCTCCGCCTTCCCGGCCCGCACAATATCCTGAACATCCTGGCGGCCTCCGCGGTCGCCCGGGCGGCGGGCGCGCCGCTCCCGGCGATCAGCGCGGCGGTCACCTCCTTCCGCGGCGTCGAGCACCGCCTCGAGCTTGTCCGGGAGCTCGACGGCGTGCGCTACGTGAACGATTCGATCGCCACGACGCCCGAACGGACGATCGCCGCCCTCCACTCGTTCGACTGCCCGATCATCCTGCTGGCCGGCGGCCGGAGCAAGCACCTGCCCCTGGATGCCATGGCCGAGACGATCGCCGCGCGGGTCCGCGTGCTGATCGCCTTCGGCGAGATGGCCGAGGAGATCCTGGCGGCGGTACGGGCGGCGCCCGGCAGTGCGGCACTGCTGACACGGCGGGCGGAGACGCTCGAGGCGGCGGTGCACCTCGCCCACGCCCTTGCCCGCCCGGGCGAGGTGGTCCTGCTCTCGCCCGCGGGCACGAGCTTCGACCAGTTCCGCGACTTCGCGGAGCGCGGCCAGCGCTTCAAGGAGCTGGTGTGGGCGCTCGGGGAGACGGGACGGTGAGCACGCCGGCGGTGCGCCAGCGGCCGGACTACCTCCTTCTTCTGGCCGTCGCGGCGCTGGTGATCCTCGGCCTGGATATGGTCTACAGCGCCAGCTACGTTCTGGCGCACAACTCCCCGACCTACGGGAGCGACACCTACTTTCTCGTCCGCCAGGCGCTCTGGGCGGCGATCGGCATGGTGCTTCTGCTCGCGCTCCAGGTGGTCGACTATCACCTCTGGCAGCGGCTGACCGTGCCGCTGATGGGCCTGACCCTGGCTCTGCTCGCCGCCGTGCTCGTCTCCCACCTCGGGCATGCGGCCTACGGCGCCCAGCGATGGCTCCGGCTCGGGCCCCTGCCGCCAGTCGAGCCGGGCGAGTTCGGCAAGCTCTCGCTCATCCTTTACTGCGCCGACTGGCTGGGACGGCGGCGCGACCGCCTGGGATCATTCCGCGCGACCACCCTGCCGTTCACCCTGATCGTCGCGGTCGTCTGCGGGCTGATCGTGCTCCAACCGGACCTCGGGAGCGCGTTCGTCGTCGCCGCGACGGCCGGGGCCATGTTCTTCATCGCCGGCGCCGATCTCCGCCACCTCCTCCTGGTGCTGGGAGGCGGCGCGGCGGCGCTAGTCGTACTGGTTCTCAACGCGCCATATCGCTTCGAGAGGGTGCTGGCGTACATGGATCCAACGAAAGATCCCCTGGGCATTGGCTGGAACACCCTGCAGGCCGAGATCGCGCTCGGCTCGGGTGGACTGCTCGGGCGAGGGCTGGGGGCAAGCCGCCAGAAGTTCTACTACCTGCCGAACGCCCACACCGACGCGATCTTCGCCGTCATCGGGGAGGAGCTCGGACTGATCGGCGCCGCGGCGGTGATCCTGCTGTTCGCCCTGATCGGACTGCGCGGCTTCCGGATCGCGCTCCGCGCCCCGGACCCGTTCGGCGCACTCCTCGCCGCGGGCATCACTGCGGGCCTGGTCAGCCAGGCCTTGATCAACATCGCCGTGGTAACGGCCGTGGTCCCGTTCACCGGGATTCCCCTGCCGCTCGTGAGCTTTGGCGGCTCGTCGCTGATCACGTCGCTGATGGGCATCGGCCTGCTGTTGAGCGTGTCGCGCCGCGCCAGCCCACCGGAGCCGGCGGTCCGGGCCGGCCAGGAGGCACCGTGAGCGGGCCCCTGCGGGTGCTCCTGACCGGCGGCGGGACGGGCGGGCACGTCTATCCGGCCCTGGCAGTGGCGGCGAGCGCCGCGGAGACCGGCACCGCCGAGTTCCGGTACGTCGGAACGGCCGGCGGCATGGAGGCGGACATCGTTCGGGCGGCGGGTCTGCCCTTCACGGCGGTCCAGGCGGGCGCAGTCCGCGGCCGAACGCCGATCGGCGCGGCGATTGGCCTGGCGCGGACCGTGCGCGGCATCGCCGAGGCCCGGGCGGTGATCCGCCGCTTCCGGCCGGACGTCGTCCTGGCGACCGGCGGCTTCGTCTGCGTGCCGGTCGTGCTTGCGGCTCGCCTCTCGGCGGTTCCCTCGGTCGTCTACCTGCCGGACCTGCGCCCAGGGTGGGCGGTGCGTCTGCTGGCGCGTGTCGCGGCGGCCGTGGCGGTCTCGTTCGAGGAGGTGCGGCCGTTCGTCCCCGGTCGGCGGGTTGTGGTGACCGGCTACCCGGTGCGGCCGGAGCTTCTGCGCTGGACCCGGCCCCGGGCCCGCCGCTCGCTGGGCTTTCCAGAGGACGAGCCGGTCCTCCTGGTGATGGGCGGAAGCCGCGGCGCCCGCACGATCAACGAGGCCGTGACGCGCGGCCTGGAGCGGCTCCTCACGGCGGCCTGGGTCATCCACGCGACCGGCACGCGGGACTACCCCCTGGTGGCGGCCGGCCTGGAGCGCCTGCCGGACGGCCTGCGCGCCCGCTACCGCATCTATCCGTACCTCGATTCGGAGCTCGCACCGTGCCTGGCGGCGGCTTCTCTGGTCGCCGCGCGGGCCGGCGCCTCGACGCTCGGCGAGCTGCCGGCGGTGGGCGCGCCGGGTCTGCTCGTGCCGTATCCGCACGCCGGGGCCCACCAGTGGCTCAACGCCCGCTTCCTGGCTGAGCGGGGCGCGGCCCGGATCGTCGAGGACGCGGCGGCGCGGCACGGCGCCCTGGTCGAGATGGCGCTCGCCCTGCTGGGGAATCGCGCAGAGCTGGCGGCCATGGCGGAGGCGGCGCGGCGGCTGGCGCGGCCGGATGCCGCGGCGCGGCTCTTCCAGCTCGCCGCCGAAGTCGCGCAGTCATCGTCCCATGGGGTGTGAGGGGAGGTTGGGGTGATTCTGTCGTACCTGGTTATCGGCGTCCTGGCAGTCTTCGGGGTGATCGGGTTCTGGCGGGGCTGGCTGCGCGAGGTGGCGACCCTGGCCGGCCTGCTGGTCTCCTGGATGCTCCTCATCACGCTGGGGGAGACCTTTATCAGCCTGGTGAACCGCCTCTTCCTGATGGCGGCCTTTACCCTCCGGGGCGGCTTCGATGCGCGCGATCCATCGCTCCTGCTCCGCGAGCTCCGCCAGCGGCCGCTGGTTGACCCGCGCCACCCGGACCTCTTCCTGGGCCTGCTCGTTCTCCTGCTGGCGACGGCGGCTTTCGCCGCGGCAAACCGCCTTGTCGCCCGGGCGAGCGGGTGGTCTGCCCAGGGCCTCGGTGCCCTGGTCGGCGTGGCGAACGGCTACCTGATCGCCTACCTGAGCCTGCACTACCTCGCCCCGGCACAGCCGGCGGGCCTGGTCCCCGGTGTGAACGCCTGGAGCGTCGCCGAGACGCTCGGGCAGTACCTCCCGACGGTCCTGCTCGTCGGGGTCGGGCTGGCCGTCGTCATCGCCCTGATCAGCTCCCGGCGCCTGTCCGGGCGCAGCTCCCCGCGTCCGGCGCGCTCGAAGGGGTAGGTCTGCCGTGGCCCGGTTCCCCGTTCCGCGCGAGACACCGATCCACCTGGTCGGAATCGGCGGCGCCGGCATGAGCGCGCTGGCGGTGATCCTGCACCAGGCCGGCTTCGCAGTGACCGGCTCTGACCTGCAGGAGTCGCCGGTGACCGCGCTCCTGCGCGCGGCGGGCATTCCGGTGGCGATCGGCCACGCCCCCGAGAACGTGCGCGGGGATCCCCTGGTCATCCGGTCGGCCGCCGTGCCAGATACCAACCCGGAGGTGGCACAGGCCCGCGCGCGCGGCCTGCGCGTCCTCAAGCTCGCCGAGTTCGTCGGCCTGCTGAGCGCGGAGAGCCGCACCCTGGCCGTCGCCGGCACCCACGGCAAGACCACGACGACCGCAATGCTCACGGCGATCCTGGTCGCGACCGGCCGCGATCCCACGGCGCTGATCGGCGGCATCGTGCCCGATCTCGGCTCCGGCGCCCGCCTCGGCGCCAGCGACCTCCTCGTCGTCGAGGCCGACGAGTTTGATCGCCGCTTCCTGGCCCTGCGGCCGGAGATCGCCGTCGTGACCAACGTCGAGGCCGATCATCTGGATTATTACGCCAGCCTCGCCGAGATCATCGCGGCATTCCGCACCTTTATCGCGGCCGTTCCCCCGGAGGGCTGGATCATCCTCTGCGCCGACGACCCGGGCGCGCGGCAGCTGGCCGATGCCCAACCGGATCGGACCGTCACCTACGGCCTCTCGGAGCACGCCGACTGGCGTGCCGTCGGGCTCTCGGTCAACGACCTGGGGGGAACCGACTTCTACATCGTCGCGCACGAGACCCTGATCGGGCGCTGTCGGCTCCGGGTGCCGGGCCGCCACAACGTCCAGAACGCCCTGGCCGCGCTGGTGGCCGCCGGGCGAGTGGGGGTGGATCTGACCGCGGCGGCGGCCGCGCTGGAACGCTTCCCGGGCGTCCGGCGGCGGTTCGAGCGGCTCGGTACGGTCCGGGGGATCACCGTGGTGGATGATTACGCCCACAACCCGACCAAGGTGCGGGCCACCCTCGCCGCGGCCCGGGAACAGCACCCGGGGCGGATTATCTGCCTCTTCCAGCCGCATACCTACGACCGCCTGCGGACCCTGTTCGACGCGTTCACCCGCGCCTTCGGCGATGCCGACCTGGTCATCGTGACCGATGTCTACTCGCCGGCGGGCCGTGAGCGCGGCCCGCAGGGGGAACGGACCGGCCGCGACCTCGCCGCGGCGATCGTCGGGACAGCGGCGCACTACGGCGGCGACCTCACCGCGGCCGTGGAGCTGACGGCACGCCTGGCGCGGCCGGGAGACCTGATCATCACCATGGGCGCAGGCGACGTGACCACAGCCGGGCCGCGCCTGCTCGCCCTGCTGGCCCAGGGAGGTGCCTGATCGACCCGCTCTGCGCCCAGCCGTCGGAGGCGGATGACCGATCAGCCGGAGATCTCGCCCGGAGAGGAGAGACCGTGACGACCTTTGCCGAGGCCCTGCACGCCCGATTCGGCGCCGCCGCCCGCCGCGATGAGCCGCTCGCGCGCTACACCAGCTTCCGCATTGGCGGTCCGGCCGACTTCCTGGTCGTGGCACGGTCGCCCACGGACATCATCGACGCCGTCGCCCTGGCCGAGGAGCACGGCGTCCCCTGGATCGTCCTCGGGCGCGGGAGCAATGTGCTCATTGACGACGCGGGCATCCGCGGCCTGGTGATCCGAAATGATGCGACTGCCTTCACGATTGATCCAGCGAGCGGCGTGGTCGCGGCGGAGAGCGGTGCGCGCATGCCCAGCCTGGGTGCACAGAGCGCGCGCGCCGGCCTGCACGGGCTGGAGTGGGCGGTAGGCATCCCGGGGAGCGTCGGGGGCGCAGTGGTGATGAACGCGGGCGCCCACGGCGGCTGTGTCGCCGATGTGCTCGAATCCGCCGAGCTTCTCGACGGCGGCCGCCGGATCGTCCTGCCGGCCGCTGCCTTCGCGCACGCCTACCGCACCAGCCGCCTCCAGCGCGAGCGGCACCGCGTCGTCCTCAGCGCGCGCTTCCGGCTCGCCCCCGGCGATCCCGCTGAAGCGCTCGCACGGGTCCGGGAGTACCGCCGCCACCGCCAGGAGACCCAGCCCAACGACCCGGGCGCCGGCTCGATCTTCCGCAACCCGCCGGGCCACGCGGCCGGGGCGCTGATTGATCAGGCCGGGCTCAAGGGCGCGCGCCGGGGCAACGCGCTCATCTCGCCGCGGCACGCCAACTTCATCGTCAACGCCGGGGGCGCCTCGGCCGAGGACGTGCGCGCGCTGATCCAGCTCGCCCGGGAGGAAGTCGCCCGACGATTCGGCATTGTCCTGGAGACCGAGGTCGAGCTGATCGGCCCGACCGGGCGGATGAGCCTGGCGTGATGCCTCGTGCGCAGATCGTGCCGGATGCGGTGATAGACGAGCGGCGCGCCCCGGACCGCCGCATCGCCGGACGGCTCTTCGGCCTGCTCCTGGCCGCGCTCGCCGCCGGCGCCCTGGGCTACCTTGTGCTCGGGGCGCCGCTCCGGGTGCGCCAGGTCATCGTCACCGGCGACCTCCTGCTCGACCGCGCCGCGGTGGTGCAGGCAGCCGACGTGCTCGGGGCCAACCCGTTCCGCGTGCAGACGTCCGCCGTCGAACAGCGGGTGCTCGGACTGGGCGTGCCGGCCAGCGCACGGGTGCACGTCGAGCTGCCAGATGCGGTGGTGATCCAGATCGCCGAAAAGACGCCCGCCTACCTCTGGAAGGTGGACCCGACCCTCTACCTTGTCTCGGCCGACGGCGTCATCCTGGCGCCGACCACCAGCGAGAGCCGCCGCGTGATCGTCGTGGATGCCGACCGGCGGCCGGTGCGGGTCGGGGACCGGGTCGATGTGCGCATCCTGCGTGAGGCCGCCTACCTGATGACCGTCCTGCCAAGTACGGCCGGGCTCTCGCCGCGCTATGTCCTCTACTCCCGTACGCTCGGGGTGGTTGTGCCGACCCCAGACGGCCTGCAGGTCGCCTTCGGCGACGACCGTCAGCTCGCCGAGAAAGCGGCGGAGGCGGCGGCGGTACTCCAGGCGGCACGTCAGCACCAGCCGCGCCCGACACTGGTGGATCTCGGCGTCGCCGACCACCCGTACTTCCGCTAGGACCGCGATCCCCCCCCCCCCCCCCGCCAACCCCCCCCCCCGCCGGCCACGCACACGCTA
>JADGGD010000126.1 GCA_019690095.1 Chloroflexota bacterium | reverse complement strand
CCAATGATGAGGTTGAGCGGTGTCCGCAGTTCGTGGCTGATATTGGCGGCAAACTGGGCCTTGAGCCGCCGCGCCTCCTCAGCGGCCTGGCGTGCGCGGGCCAGCTCATCATTCAGGTGCTCGAGCTGGAGATATGCCTCGTTCAGGCTCTTCAGTGCCCGCCCCAGCGCGATCTGGCGGTCCCGTAACTCTTCTGTCACGCGCCGGGATTCATCATAGCTCTGCCACGCCCACTCCAGGGCCACGTGGATCGGACCCGTGGCGACGCGGCTGAGACCGGCGCAGGCCGCGGCGATCGTCGCTGACGCCAGAAGTAGCGGGAGGTCAACCCGCGCCGGGGCAGCCAGATATGCAAGTGTAAGTAAGATGACTGCAAGGCCGGCGGTGAGGAAGCCGGCCAGTGCACCGCCGGTCGCGCCCGCGATGAGCACAACCAGCCCGTAGAACGTGGCCAGTAGGCTACCGGGTTGCAGCCAGACTGCAATGGTCACGAGGGCGAGCAGTCCCCCAACCACCGCGGCACTGGCCAGCGCGGGCCGGCGCGAGAGAAGATCGTGTCCGATGATCGCGAGAGCAATCGGAAAAGGGATTAGCGTCGCAAGTTCGATCGGCGTCCCGTCGTAGTTCACCGCGAATGCCCCGACGATCGCCAGGGTGATCGCGGGCAGACCGAGAATAATCTCCTGGAGCGCACGGGCGCGAAACTCGTCGATGTCCGAGCGGGTGTGCGAGCGTCTTGCCCGCCACTGAACGAGCGGAATGGTACGTATCCTCATCCGATCTCTCCCTCAATCGATGCCCCCGAATGCGGGTGCGGCGCTTCCGCGGGCCAGCCCCGCCCCAGGCGTATCATACGCCTGAGGCGGGGATACCGGCCCTTCCCATTGACGCATATACCTGGGGGAGGTATACTCCTCAAAGAAATAAATCTCGCGGAGAACCACGTATGCCCCTGGATAGCACCAGGGCCCGACTTTGCAAAAGGCTTATGCCCCTGGGGGTAACCGGGGGCCTATCCTGCCTGTGCTGTGGGAATACCGAAACCCGACGGCAGATCTTGGCCATCGCGTGCCCCCTCTCCGCAGGCAGCACCGGAGGGATTCCTCACCACTGATCCAGGAGATCGAAAGCCCCTGTGGACGCTACTGAAAAGGCAATCCGCGCTCGGCTCCGCCGGGCCGCCGGCCAGCTGGATGGTATCGTGCGCATGCTGGAGGACGGACGGAACTGCGAGGAGATCCTCATCCAGATCCTGGCCGTCCGTACCGCTCTGGACCGCGCCGCCGCGGAGATCGTCGCCGCACGCCTGGATGAGTGCCTGGCGACCCTGCCGCGTGCCGAGGCGCGCCGCCAGGCCGGACGCGCGGTCCGTCTGCTGGCCCGTCTCGGCTGAGCGGGTCGATTCCACGATGATACCGGAGGTGATTATGACCGCCACGCGGCAGATCAGCTACGGCTTCGGCATCCATCTCGCCATTCCGTACACGGCGGCGATCGAGCGGACAAAGGCCGCGCTTAAGGAGGAGGGCTTCGGCGTCCTGACCGAGATCGATGTCCGAAAGACGATGCAGGAGAAGCTGGGGGCGGATTTCCGTCCTTACGTTATCCTCGGCGCCTGCAATCCGCCGCTTGCCCACCGTGCCCTGACTACTGAACTCGATATCGGGCTCCTGCTCCCGTGCAATGTCGTCGTCTATGAGGATGACGGCGGGAGCGTTGTCGAGGTGATGGATCCAGAGGCCGCGCTCGGGATCGTTGGCAATCCAGCTGTTGCGCCGATCGCCCGCGAGGCGAAGGAGCGGCTTCAGAAGGTCATTGCACGGCTGGGGGAAGCCACCTCCTGAGCACCGTCTTCCCTCGCGGCCGGGATCTGGTGGGACATTCCTCCCTGCGGCGCGGTCGGTCAGCGCCAGTGGTAGAATTCCACCTGACGAGCTGACCATGGAGCAGTGGGGTAGGATGCGCGGATCGTGTGGAGGTTACGCAAACGCCCGCGCATCCTACCCCACTGGAGGCGCGGCCCGATCCCCTCTCGACCGGGGGATCCGGCGCCAGGTGGTCGCGTACGCCGCGGCTGCCGGAGGAGTCACGGTCGTCACTGCCCTGATCGGCCTGGTGCGGACGCACGCACGGATCGCCAACATCTCCAGCCTCTACCTCATCATCGTCCTGGCAGTAGCCGCTATCTTCGGCGGCGGACCGGCTATCGCCGCATCTGTCCTCGCCGTTCTCGCCTTCGATTGGTTCTTCGTCAATCCCGTTGGCCAGTTCACGGTGAGCGATCCGGAGGAATGGCTGGCGCTTGTGCTCTTCCTGGCGACCGCCATTGTGACCAGCCAGCTCGCCGCGGCCCAGCAGCGGCGGGCTGTTGAGGCCCGGCGGCGCGAGCGGGAGGCGACCGCCCTCTATACCCTGAGCTCGCTGATCGTGCAGGAAACCGAGCCGGTCTGCCTCGTCGAGCGGGTGATCGATCACTTTGCCGATGAACTGGAACTCCTCGGCGCTGCGCTGTATCTGCCGGGGCCGGAGGGTCAGCTCGAACGTCAGGCGACCTTCGGGCCGGCCGGCCACGCAGCCCCGTCTATCCTTCCCGCGGTGCTGCTAGCCACTGCATCCAATGGAGTTGCCGGCGCGGCGGTCAGGGAGGGCCTGCCCGGGACCCCGGCGGAGGCTGTGATGCCGCCTGGTCTCATCGTCGCGCTCCGCGACGGATCCCGAGCACTTGGAATCCTCTGGCTCGCGCGGCACCCGGAGGCAGGTCCCCTCTCAGCCGAGCAGCGGCGATTCCTCGAAACCGCCGGTCAACAGCTGGGGATCGCCCTGGAACGCGCCCGGCTCCAGACCGAGGCCACTGAGGCCGCCGCGCTCCGCCGTGCCGATGAGATGAAGACAGCTCTCCTCAGCGCTGTCTCGCACGATCTGCGGACCCCCCTCGCCTTGATCAAGGCGGCCGCAGGGAGCCTGCGCCAGACGGATGTCCCCTGGACAGATGAGGAACGGGATGGTTTCGCCGCCTCGATCGAACAGGAGGTGGACCGTCTCGACCGCATCGTCGCCAATCTGCTTGACCTCTCCCAGATCGCCACGGGCACCCTTCGGATGGAGCGCCAGCACTACCCCCTGGCCGCACTGGTCGAAGAGGTGCTCGCACGCCTCCAGCCCCTCCTGGTGAGCCATCCGGTCGCAGTGGAGATTCCGGAAGACCTGCCGCCGGTTCCGGTCGATTACGTGGCGATCGACCGCGTCCTGAGCAACCTGCTCGAGAACGTCGCGCGCCACACTCCGCCGGGAACGACCGCCTGCATCACAGCGCGGCACGAGGGTGACCGGGTGATCATGACCGTGGCCGACAACGGGCCGGGCATCCCGCCAGCCGACCTGCCGCGGGTATTTGATGCCTTCTACCGCGGTCGCTCCCGGGGGAACAGCTCTCCCCGCGGCACCGGTCTGGGCCTCGCCGTGGCCCGGGGACTGGTCGAGGCACACGGGGGCACCATGACTGTCGCCAGTCTCCCGGGGGGTGGGACGACCTTTACACTGACCCTTCCTCTGGACGATCCGATCGCGCAGCGGGTCCCGGCTGGAGCGAGCGGGTCACCTCAGGAGCCGGAGGAAGCCGGATGAGCGGCCGCGCCCGGCTCCTGGCCGTCGATGACGAGCCCGGACTGCTTCGCACCCTGCGCCTTACCCTGACCCGACACGGACTGGATGTGGAGACCGCGGCCTCGGGAGGCGAAGCGCTCCGGCTCGTTGGGCAGTGGCACCCGGATGTGATCCTGCTGGACCTGGGGCTGCCGGACCTCGATGGCATCGAGGTAGTGCGCCACCTCCGCGACCGCGGGAGCATCGTGCGGATCATCGTCCTCTCGGCGCGCGGCCAGGACCGCGATAAGGTCCTGGCGCTGGACCTGGGTGCGGATGACTATCTGACCAAGCCGTTCAGCATGGATGAGCTCCTGGCACGGATCCGGGTTGCCCTCCGTCACCTGGGCCCTCCCTCCGCATCGAGCATCCAGCACTTCGGAGACCTCACGATCGATTTCGCCCGCCGTCAGGTCTGGCTCGCCGATCAGGAGGTGAGGCTCTCCCCGATCGAGTGGGATCTCCTCAAGACACTGGTCGCCCAGGAAGGGCGCGTCCTCACCCACCGGACGCTCCTTCGCCAGGTCTGGGGAGATGCCTGTACAGCCGAGGAGCATTATCTGCACGTCTATATCGCGAACCTGCGGAAGAAGATCGAGGCCGATCCGCGCCATCCCCGTCATCTCGTCACCGAACCCGGGGTGGGCTACCGCTTCCGGGCGGGCTGAGCCCCGCAAGATCTTGAGAGTTCCTTGAGCCCCGGCCGCTGACGGACGATTACCATTTGACTGCAGATGCCCGCGGCAGGAGCAGCTATCACGCCGGCCATGCCGCGCCGGATAATCAGCGCCCGGGAGGCGATGCCGGTGTCCTGCCGGGTGCTGATCGGAGACCAAGAACGGGGAGTCTTTGCTCCGTCCTGGCCGATAGATATGGTCCTGATCCTGAAGCCATCTCGGACGCTTCGCGAGCGCCGCGCGATCGAGAACCTGACCGCCGTGATCGCTATGGTCGGGCATCCGGGGAATGGCGTGGTTCGTGCAACCGTCGTCGGATGTCCCTGGTCGCAGCGTGTCGCGATCGAGGCACTGGCCGCCGCCCGCCGTTGGGGCGTCATCATCAGCGTCAGCGAGACGCGGGAGGATACCGCGATCGTCACTGTTCAGCAGGCCTCCTGCCGCGACGGATGACCACTGGCCTGTCAGGATAGTGCGGCCTCCGCCCGCCCGGGCATCGCACCCCCGGATGGCGGTGCAGACGCGGTGGGAACGGCTTCCCGCGGGACCGGACGCGCGGGAGGTGGAGAAACAGAGGGACGATGCAGTCGGGAGAGTGTCGCTGTGGCGGGCCGGGCGGTCCCGAGAACGGTCTCCGGCGCAGTGGGCAGCTGCCGGGGCGAGATACCCCGGCGGAGGCAGAGCCAGTAGAAACGAACTGGGAAAGAGGGAATGGAGATCGGACGCGTCGACACCATGGAACCGGGCAGGGCCGAGTCCGAGAGCGAGCCGCGCCTGCGGCGCGCGGTCGGCCCCTGGGGCTCCTTCACCTGGGGATACGCCGATGTCGGCGCCGATGTCTACGTTGCTCTGGGCATCGTGATGGCCGCCGCACAGGGCGGCACCAATGTCGCCTTCCTCTTCGCTGGCCTCGTCTACGTCTGCGTAGGGCTGGCCTATACGGAGCTCGCCGCAGCCTATCCTTTCGCCGGAGGCGGCCAGTTCTATGTCCTGCGCGGCCTCGGTGACCTCCTCGGCTTCATCGCCGGCTGGGCGGTATTGCTGGACTTCACTATCGACATCTCGATCTTCGCCCTCTCCTCGGCCGGCTACATCAGCTTCTTCTTCCCCGTGCTGAAGACGAGCATCGACCTCCGAATCCTGGGTCTGACGTTCGTCGGGACCAAGCCGCTGCTGATCGCCCTGGCCACTGTGCTGGTCGCCTTCCTCACCACGCTCAATATCATCGGGGTGCGGGAGTCCTCGCGCTTCAACGAAGTTCTTGGTGCTCTCGATATCGTCTCGGAGTCAGCGATCGTCTTCTTCGGCTTCCTCTTCGCCTTCAACGGCTCATTCCTCGTGCACCAGATGACGACCGCCTGGCCGGACCCGTATCATCTCGCCTATGGTGCGAGCCTGGCGATCATCTCCTTCGTGGGCCTCGAGTCGATCAGCCAGGCATCACAGGAAACGATTCGGCCCTCGACTGTAGTGCCCCGCACCTCGATCGCCCTGATCCTGACCGTCCTGATCTATGCCCTGGCCTTCTCCAACCTGGGGCTTGGGATGCTTCCCTGGCAGTCCTTCGCCGCACACAACGAGGACCCGATCGCCTGGCTGGCCAGCCACATTCCGGTGATCGGCCTCATCGCCGGTCCTTACGTTGCGGGCCTCGGCGCAACGCTGGTCCTGATCTCATCGAATGCGGGGGTCTTCGGCGCCTCGCGCATCACCTACTCGATGGGCCGCTATCACCTCCTGCCAGCCTGGTTCGGTCACGCCCACCCGCGCTTCCGCACGCCGGTGCGTAGCCTGCTGGTCTTCTCGGGGATCGCCCTGCTCGAGCTCTGGGGAGCCGGTCTCTCGTCCAACGCCTATGATACTCTGGGCAACATGTACGCCTTTGGCGCGGCGAGCGCCTATACCCTGGTCTTCGTTTCCCTGCTCGTGCTGCGGGTGAAGGATCCCTGGACCCCGCGGCCGTTTCGCGTGCCGTTCAACGTGCGCATCGCAGGAGGGGACGGGCCGGAGATCGCCCTGCCGATCGTTGGCGTTCTCGGTTTCCTGGGAGTCAGCTCGATCGTCGTGATGGTCGTGCTCACGCACACCATCGGTCGGATCGCCGGCCCGGCCTGGCTCATCGCGGGTGTCCTGCTCTACGCGCTCTACCGGCAGCGGGCCGGCCTGCCGGTTCTCCGGAGCATCCATCGCGACTGGGATGCGGAGCAGCTGGCGGTCTACCGCGACGCGGGCGAGCTGGAGATTCTCGAAGAGTTCGAAGAGAACCTTCAGCGGCGCCAGCGCCTCATCCTGGCACGCACGCGCGCGGGAGGGCCGCGATGAGCTTCCGCGGACGGATGGTGCGTCAGGCCCTGGCGGTCCTGCTGGTCCTCCTGGGCCTGGTCATCGTGGTGCGCGGCCTGCTCGAGATGGCTCCGGCCTCCTTTCCGATCATGGGCCTGCTGATGATCCTGCTGGGGCTTTACCGACTGCACCTGCTCCGCTGGAGTGCGAAAGGAGACGGCTGATGGAGCCGATTCAGATCACGCCGATCGGCGCGCTTCTTGCCGTTGCCTTTGTCGCTTCGATCGCCGGCATCATTGTCTGGATGCTCCGGGTGCCGGAGCAGACGCCAGCAACCCTGCGGATTGCCAAGGCGGTTCGCCTGACCGAGCGAGCCAACCGGATTCTCGTGCCGGTGATCGGTACGGCGCTCTCCGACCGCATGGTCGCCCTGGGTGCTCAGATGGCACGGGCGCGGCACGCAGCGATCGAGGTCTTCTACGTGATCGAGGTGCCCTGGACGCTCCCGCTCAATGCGCGACTGCCGGAGGCCGAGCGCATTGCGGCAGAAGAGATCGATCGGGCGCGGCGGATTGCCGCGCGCTTCGGCGTGCACCTGGAAACCCGCATTGCGAACACCCGGGAGCCCGGTCGGGCGATCGTCGACGAGGCCGTTGCAACCGGTGCGGACATCATTCTCATGAGCGACCTTCCGGAGCGCCCGGGTGAGACCCGCTTCAGCGCGGCGACGCGCTATGTCTTCAGTCACGCTCCGTGCGAGGTAATCATCGATCGCCCATCGTTCGAGAGCCTGGCCGGCGAGCTTCCCCCTCGGCGGCCGCGTGCGGAGGCTGCGGCGCATGGATCCGGCTGACCTGGCCGCGCGCTGGCGGCAGTATTACCAGGCACTCTACCAGGTAGCCGCCGCCCTGGGGCAGAGCCTGGAGCCCCGCGCCGTGCTGACCGCCCTGGTGCGCGGTGTTGTCCAGGCGCTCGGGCTCCGCGCGGCAGCGATCCGGCTCCTCGCGCCGGGCGGTACGCTCGAGACCGTGGCGGTGGAGGGGCTGAGTGCAGAGTACCTCACCAAGGGACCGGTCGATCTCGCCCACAGCCTGATCGACCGTGAGGCGATCGAAACCCGCCGGCCGGTCCAGGTCGCTGACGTGACGCAGGATCCCCGTTTCGAATACCCGGAGGCGGCCCGGCGCGAGGGGATTGTCTCCGCGCTTTTCGTGCCGCTGGTCGCGCATGATCGTCCGCTTGGTGTTCTGCGGGCCTACACGGGCCGTCCCCACCGCTTCAGCGAGGACGAGATCGAACTGTTGACCGCCCTGGCGAACCTCGGTGCGCTGGCCCTGGCGAACGCACGGCTCTACCAGGTCTGTGTGCGCGAGCAGCAGCTCACCGCCGAAGCCCTCTGGAACTTCCGCCTGCCCGATGAATGGCTGGGCGAATAAGCAAACAGGCCGTAAGTCGACGCCGTAATCAGAATATAACATCCGTTTACCTACTATAAATATCTGCCTCACCCGCTCCTTACAGGGGTCTTCTAATCTCTCTAGCTGGATACCTTCTGGACATACTCTGCCAGGCGGATGGCTGCCAGAGCACATGGCAGAATTCTGGCATGGCGATACGCGATATGATACACTTGCGACGCTTTAGACATACCAAATGGAACCCTATACCCGCCGAGCTGCTGGAACGAGTACGTACGATGGGCCTTCCCTCAACTGAACGACCTGGGCCACCGGCTGAGCGGTGGATGCTTACCACCCAGCGGCCGCTTACAGGGATAGCACACGGACGGCGGATCCTCGGAGAATGGGGGCTGTTTCTTGCTTTCATTGCGCCCAACGTGCTCTTTCTGAGTGTCTTTACCTATTGGCCCCTGCTCTACAACGTCTACCTTAGTCTGGTCGACTGGGATATGGTCCAGCCAGAGAAGCTGTTTGTTGGGTTGGATAACTATCGTACCC
>JADGGD010000125.1 GCA_019690095.1 Chloroflexota bacterium | reverse complement strand
GATTGGGACTTATCCGGATGCCGCGACGATGCAATCCTATGCGGTCCAGTACGGACGATTCTTCACTGCAACCGACGAAGTTGCGCACCTTCCGGTCGCCGTCCTCGGCCAGACAGTCGTCGATCAGCTCTTTCCGAACTGCAATCCCCTGTGCAATCCCCTGGGGGTGGAGATTAGGATCCGCAATGTCAACTTTCAGGTGATCGGCGTGCTACAACCAAAAGGGCATCAGGGGTCGACCGATCTCGACGATGTGGCGATCATCCCCTTCTCCACGGCCCAAGAGCGGCTCTATGGCTCGAAAGTAGACAGCATCCTCCTCCAGGCGACGGACACTACGCAGATACCGGCGGTGATGGCCGCGGCCACCGCGACCCTGGACCAGAGTCATCACATTCCAGTGGGGAGCCGGCCCGACTTCATCGTCCAGAACTTCCAGCAGCTCATTGAGGCGTCCAAAGAGCAAGTGGCACTCCTGACCAGGGTACTGACTATTGTGGCGAGCGTCGCCCTGGCAATAGGGGGATTTGGAGTAATGAACATCATGCTGATCTCGGTGACCGAGCGCACTGCTGAGATCGGACTGCGGATGGCGGTTGGTGCCCAGCCAAGGGATGTGCTGCTGCAGTTCCTGGTCGAGGCGCTCACTATCACCACAGTTGCCGGGACAATCGGCCTGGTACTAGGCTTCATCCTGCCGGTACTATTGCGCCTGCCAATCCACCTGCTGGCCGCATACCCCGTGCTACCGACGGTAGGGATGAGCATCGCTGCTGTTGCTGTAGTGGGAGCCACCGGTCTGGTATTTGGCTTTTATCCTGCCCTGCGGGCATCCCACCTGGATCCCGTCACTGCTCTTCGGTCCGAGTGACCAGGATGGTGCGCTTCAGCCAGCTTCGCGCAGTAGATGCTCGAGGCCTCGCCGGTGTGGTCGGACAGGTATAGTAGAAGTTGTTGTAGGCAACATATCCGGAGCATTGGCCGGTAGACTGCTGGTAACTCCGTCGAGCTCGCGGCGCTATTAATGGATCAGTGAACAAGAAGGTGACTGAACTGGTGCACTTCCTCCTTGCCGAAGACGACTCTCGGATCGCTCGTCTGGTGAGCCAGGCTCTCGCAGAATCAGGATATGAGACTACAATTGTGGGAGATGGTCTCGCCGCGCTGGATTCCGCCGAGAGCGGCGACTTCGACCTGATCATCCTGGATATCTTGCTTCCATATCTGGATGGTTTCGAGGTCTGCCGAAGGCTTCGCGAGCGACGTGTGCGGACCCCGATCCTAATGCTGACTGCCCGCGACCGCATCTCCGACCGGGTACGCGGACTGGACGCGGGTGCTGACGATTATCTGATCAAGCCCTTTGCCATGGAGGAATTACTCGCCCGCATCCGAGCGCTCCTCCGCCGAACATCGGAAGACCAGGAAGAGCCACTGATCGTCGCCGATCTCCGCCTGGATCCGACCACGCGCACAGCCGAGCGGGCCGGGCGGCCCCTGGAACTGACCCCCAGAGAGTTCCAGCTCCTGGCGTACCTGATGCGATATCCAGGTCGAGTACTTACAAAGGACCAGATCTTCGAACACGTCTGGGGCTACGACAGCGATGCCTCGCCGAGCGTTGTTGAACTCTATATTCACTACCTGCGTCAGAAAGTCGATCGGGCGAGTGCCGTACCACTTATCCGCACCGTGCGGGGGGTCGGCTACTGTCTGAAGGGGTGAGCGTGTTCTCCCGCGTTCGCACCACACTGTTGCTGTGGAACCTGCTCATCATCGGTGCCATCCTACTCGCCGCAGGAGTGACCAGCTACGTCAGTCAACGCCAGAGCCTGCTCGCCGATGTCGACCACCTGCTTACCAAGACAGCCGCGATCCCGCCGGAAGGATTCCTTCTTAAAAGTCAGCTCCATGTCACGCTGGACGAGGTAGTCCCTTTCGTGCTCGTGGTCGATCCCACCGGCCGTGTCCTGATCGGTCCCGACAATCTTCTCGGAGGGGAAATCGCGCTCCCGAAGGCAAATGGTATCTCGATCGGAGGGAACCTGAATGTCGTATGGGATCAAGGAATCCACGTCCAGACAGTGCAGCCCAGGCCACGGCTCCTCCTTTTGCGGCGGACGTCGACCGACGTGCCCCAGGAGCAGTACGTGATTCGCCCAGCACTACTACCACCTGGGCAAAACACCGCCTCTTTCCAGGTAATCGGGACCGGAACCATTCAGGGAAAACCGGTCCGGCTCCTGATACAGCCGGTCATCGTGGATCGGGTTTCCCCGGGCGAAACAACGTCGCTCCCATCGCTAACCAGTATTCCGGACGAAAAACCGAACGCCTATCTCGTCACAGGTGTGAGCCTGGTGCCTATGGAGCGGTCCCTTCACCAGACGCTGGTCGTCCTGCTGATCGGCGCCGGGGTGGGGCTGCCACTGTCACTGCTCGGCTCCTGGTTCCTGGCGGGGAAAGCCCTGGTCCCAATCGAGCGGGCATATCGGCGGCAGCAGGAGTTCGTAGCAGATGCTGCACACGAACTCCGCACCCCTCTGGCTATCCTCCAGACCGCCGTTCACCTGCTCGGCCAGCACCGCCAGGAACCACTCGCAGCCCGTGGGCCCATCTTTGACGATCTCGTTGAGGAGATCGGACGTCTGGCGCGGCTCACCCGCGACCTTCTTGACCTGGCACGCTCCGACGCAGGGCAGCTACACCTCGCACTCGGGCGCGTCGATCTCGAGCAGTTAGGACAGACCATCGTGCACCGCCTAAGCGCTGTGGCCGCTGAGCGCCAGATCGACTTGCAATTCCGGGGTTCAGGTCAGCCGGTGATCGCCGAGGTGGACTCAGACCGGCTCCAGCAGGTGCTCTTGATCCTTCTTGACAACGCGCTGAGGCATACCCCACCAGGGGGGACAGTGACGCTCATCGTCTCCGAGGAAGCACGCAGCGCGGTCATCGACGTGCACGACACCGGCGAAGGTATCCCTCCGGAGGTTCTGGGCCGCGTGTTCGATCGTTTCTACAGAGGAGACACAGCGCGTTCGCGGAGCACCGGAGGAACCGGCTTGGGGCTGGCTATTGCCAAGGCGCTGGTCGAAGCCCACGGCGGCACACTCACCCTAAGAAGCTCGGTGGGGATCGGCACCACTGCAACGATCCACCTACCCCTGATCACCGATCACCCTCCCAACCGCGGAATGCGCCTCGCGTGTCCTCTCGTCGCAGTCCGAGGGTGGCCGTGGGTCCGGCTCCGCTCCTCGGGCCGCGAAAGCCCAGACAGCGGCCAGTAAGACGGTCGGCAGGGGTGTTGACATCGCCCTGAAGATCCTGCTAATCTATCAATAGATTTGATGATCAATAGATTTAGCGGCTGAATCGGGAGTGAGGGAGCATGGCGAGTGAGCATCTGGTCGAGGCTCTACTCCGACTCTCGCGCCTCATTCGCCGGAGCACGCACCCGATTCACCGTTCCGACATTACCCCGGAGCAGTACTGGCTTCTCAAGCGCCTCCATCGCGCCGGCCCCCTCAGCATCGGGGCGCTCGCCGATGGCCTCGGCCTCACCAGCGCCTCGGTCACCGTTGCCT
Source organism: Chloroflexota bacterium (assembly GCA_019690095.1). Classification (GTDB taxonomy): domain Bacteria; phylum Chloroflexota; class UBA6077; order FW602-bin22; family CADDYW01; genus JADGGD01. The sequence continues at coordinate 5,015 of JADGGD010000125.1, read as the reverse complement.
GCAAGCGGCTGGAGAAGGCTGGCCTGGTTCAACGCTGCCGCCAGGGAGAGACAGGCGACGAGCGGGTGGTGCTGGTTACCCTGACCGAACGCGGCCTTGCCCAGCTTAAGGCCTGGCAGGAACGGCGCCGCCAGTTCCTCGATGCTCTCCTGCGACGTCTGAGCCCTGATGAGCAGGAACAGCTCTTTCGGTTGATTGCCCGCATCCTCGATGGGACCGAGATGGACTTCGCCGCAGACCCGATCCCCATCGGCAACCGGGAGCACCTATGAGCCCGATCGTTGAGGTTCAGGATCTCGTCAAGCGCTTCGACTCGTTCACCGCGGTGGATCACATCAGTTTCTCCATTGAGGCTGGCGAGGCATTCGCCCTGCTCGGTCCCAACGGCGCGGGCAAGACGACCACCCTGCGCATGCTGATCACCCTCCTGCCGCCGACCAGCGGCACGATGCGCATCGCTGGCCTCGACGTCACCCGCCACGCGATCATTGTGCGCCGTTTGATCGGCTACGTTCCCCAGTCGCTCTCGGCCGATGGCGCGCTGACCGGCTACGAGAACCTTCTGGTCACTGCCAAGCTCCTGCGTATGGGGCGCGCTGAACGCGCGCGCGCCATCGCTGATGTCCTGGCGCTGGTGCGGCTGGAGGAGGCCGCCGACCGTCTCGTCAGCACCTACTCTGGCGGGATGATCCGTCGCCTTGAGATTGGGCAGGCCATCCTGCATCGTCCACGTCTGCTCATCCTTGATGAGCCGACAGTGGGCCTGGATCCCACTGCCCGGCGGTCGGTCTGGGAAGCCCTGCTCGCCCTTCAGCGCGAGTCCGGTATTACCCTGCTGGTCACCACGCATTACATGGAGGAGGCCGATGAATACTGCCAGCGGGTCGCGATCATGGATCGCGGTCGGATCGTGGCGATCGGCACACCCGCCGAACTCAAGGCCCGGGTTGGCATCCCCGGAGCCACCCTTGATGATGTCTTTACCGCGGTGACCGGTTCCACCCTTGAATCCGGAGGAAGCTACCGTGACGTCCGACAGCTTCGTCGGCGCGCCCAGCGCTACCACTGAACGCGACGCCGCGCTCGCCGCCCTCCTGCGGCCGCCCACCCTCGGGGAGCTTGTGCTGAGCTACCTGAACGGGGCGCTGGTGGTGGCGGAGATCGAGTTCCGCAAGCTCCGCCACGACCCGTGGGAGCTCGTTACACGGGCGGTCCAGCCGGTCCTCTGGCTGGTGATCTTCGGCCAGGCCTTCTCACGGATTCGGGCAATCCCAACAGGCGGGGTCAGTTACCTGACGTTTATGACGCCGGGCATCCTCGCCCAGTCGCTCATGTTCGTCTCGATCTTCTACGGCTTGAGCATTATCTGGGAGCGGGATGCAGGCATTGTTCAGAAGTTCTTGATCCTGCCGATCCCGCGCGCAAGCTTCGTGACCGGCAAGGGGCTCGGCGCGGGCGTCCGGGCGGTCAGCCAGGCTATCTTCATCTTCCTGATCGCCCTGCTCCTGGGGGTTCACCTCCGCTGGAGCGTCACCGGTCTGCTGGGAAGCATCCTGGCCGTCATCGTTGGGGCCAGCTTCTTCTCCACCCTCTCGATGCTCATCGCGACGATCGTGAAGACCCGCGAGCGCTTCATGGGAATCGGCCAGGTAATCACCATGCCGCTCTTCTTCGCGAGCAACGCGATCTACCCGCTCTCGATTATGCCCGACTGGCTGCGGGTGCTCTCCCAGATCAACCCGCTGAGCTACGTCGTGGACCTGCTCCGGGGGTATCTGGTGGTCGGAAGCGTTCCCAACGCCGTGCTCGACTGGGCCGTCCTGCTCGCCGCGGTGATCATCGCCCAGGCAATCGCCGCACAGCGGTACCACACCATCGTTATCTAACGGGACGCGGGGCCCGCAATGGGATCCCCGCGCCTCCCCCGCCGCCAGTCCGCCGCTCGATCCGCACGCACCCGTCTTCACCGATCCGCAGGGTGCTGACCCATCCGCAGTATGGGCAGGTCACTCGCACCGCATCACCTGGTCCGAGGTTCAGGAAGGCAAACGGACGGCCCCGCCGTGGACAGCCTTCGTATGCACAGTGCACGATCACGCGCCCAGTATCGAACATATGTTCCACCTCCGCGCGCCCATCATAGCGCATTTGTCCGCCGCCGTCTACCCGGGGCTGGTGGGACCACACCTGACCAACCTGCATCCGGCCGTAGAATAGATACAGATGGCGAGGAATGATCCGATGCCCGCGAACCTGCCGCCGCAGTATTACGAGGCCGAGAAGCTTTACCGCCAGGCGAAGACGCCCGCCGAGAAGATCGAGGCGCTCGAGACAATGCTGGCGATCATGCCCAAGCACAAGGGGACCGAGCACCTGCGGGCCGAGTTGCGTGAGCGCATCGCCCGGCTGACCCGGGAGGCCGAGCGCCAGGCAGGGGGAGCAAGCCGCACTCGGCTGTATGAGGTGACGCGCGAAGGCGCTGGACAGGTCGTGCTCGTCGGGCTTCCGAATGTCGGCAAGTCGCGGCTGGCCGTCGCCCTGACCGGTGCTCCCCTGAAGGTCGCGGACTACCCCTTTACGACGCGCCTTCCCCAGCCGGCAATGCTGACGATCGAGAACGTCCCGGTGCAGCTTGTCGACACACCGCCGATCGTTCCGGGGAATGTGCCGCCGTGGCTCCGTGCTCTGGTCCGAGGCGCAGACGTCATCTTGCTCGTGGTTGACCTGGCCGGGGATCCGCTTGCCGAATGGGAGACCCTTGTCAGTACTCTTGATGCGATGCACATCCTCCTCCGGAATCCCCGGCACGGAGATGATGCGCCCGCACCGCCGGGCCAGGTCGCCCGCCCGGCTGTGCTCGCGGCAACCCGTCACGACCTGGTCGTGGGCAGGGAAGAACTGGAGCTCCTGGAGCTGGCGGTTGCCGAGCGGGCACCGGTCGTGCCTGTCTCAGCCGAAACGGGCGAGGGGATCCCCCCACTGCAGCATCTCCTCCTCGATGCGCTGGCAATTATTCGGGTCTACTCGAAACCGCCGGGGCGGCCAGCCGACCTCGAGCGGCCGTTCGTCCTCCGGCGTGGGGCGACGGTCAGCGACCTCGCTGAGCTGGTCCACCGTCAGGTTCGGGAGAATCTCAAATACGCCGTCGTCTGGGGACGGTCGGGCAAGTTCGCTGGTCAGCGGGTCGGGCCGCGCCACGTCCTGGAAGATGGCGATATCGTTGAGCTGGTGACCTGAGGTGACGTCTCCACTACCGTGACCGCTCCAGGGAGCACGGCGTTGGCCCGGCCGCGAGAATGCCCCCGGAAGAGCGGCGTTGATTCTGCAGTATCTCTATCCATCCGCATGGTGGCGCGGCAATGGAATGTGCAGAGGGCAACAACCTCGTTCACCGCCTGTTCGGTCCGCGCGCCCGCGTGCTGGTCCTGCGCGGCGGATACCTGGGGGACTTCCTCGCGGCGACACCCGCCCTCCGTGCGCTCCGCCAGGCGCTTCCTATGGCGCGCATTGGACTGATCACCAGTCCTGCCCTGGTCCCGCTCGCCCGCCGCTACCCCTGGTTTGACGACATCTTCATAGCACCAGCTTGGCCGGGCGTTTCTACGGGCCCATCCGGTGAGAAAGCTCGACGCTCCTTCTTTGAGCAGATGCAGGCCTGGCAGGCCGACATCGCCCTTCAGCTCAACGGAGGCGGGGAAAGCTCGAACGCCCTGGTGCGCCAGTTGGGAGCACGCCTGACTGTAGGAGCCCGCCACCCCGCGACGGCGCCGGATCTCGACCTCACCGTGCCTTATCTCAAGCCCCAGGCGGTCCGCTTTCGGCTGCTCGACGTCATTGGCCTCTTGGGTATTTCGACCACCTCGATCGAGCTGGAGTTGCCAGGTCACCCCGATGATGACCGTGCCCTCGCCGCGGCACTCCCCGAGGGTTTGACCCCGGACAACCTGACAGACTGGCCGCTCGTGGGGCTGCACCCCGGCGCCCACGCCGGTGCCCGGCGGTGGCCGATCGAGCGATTTGCCGCCGTAGCCAACGCCGCCTGGCGCCAGTTCGGTCTGCGCCCGGTGATCCTGGGCACGGAGACCGAACTCGGACGTGCGCTGCGGCAGCGTATCACCAGCACGGCTCACCCGATTGATCTCACCGGCCGCACCTCCCTCGGTGCGCTCGTGGCGCTCATTCGACGCCTGGGCGTGCTCATCGGCAATGACAGCGGCCCGGCCCATCTCGCCGAAGCGGTCGGCACTCCTTCGGTCGTCATCTTCGGCTCCGGCCATCCCCTGGACTGGGGACCACCGGGCCAGCGCGTGCACCGGATCGTCGCTGATTGGAGCGCTCCGTGCCGGGGGCTCCGCCAGTGTGGCTGTCCGGACGACTCCTCGGCCTGCTGCCTGCAGGCAGTCTCGACCGTGCAGGTGCTGGAGGCGCTGGGCTCGCTCCTGGAGGCACTGCGGCGCGAGGTGTGCCTGCAGCACCTGGCAGGCGGCCGTCTGGGACGGCTTGGCGGCCGGTAGAGTGCCGCTGATCGCAGGTTTCTCATGATCAACGGCACCCTGCTCTCAGCCAGAATCCCGGGCAAGCGCCCTGGAAACGCACTCCGTCAGCTCGCGCATCAGTGTGGAATACGAGCAGTCCAGTATCCCCAAGGGCTGGCTCAATGCGGTGATACCGCCCGTGCAGTAATCAGGAAGCCTTCGTGCAGGGGGTCGCGATGCGGCGGGTCGACGACCGGGTGCCTGCACCGGGGATGAACGGGATCAGCCGGAGCCAGCTGTCCCGATTGTACCAGGAGCTGGACGCCGCGGTGGAGCGGTTCCCAGTCGGAGACTGGAAGGTGCTTATCCGTACGTCTGGCTGGATGTCACCTTCGTGAAGGTCCGGGAGAACGGTCGGGTGGTGTCGATGGCAGTGGTGATCGCCGTCGGCGTGAAGGCAACGGGGGGCAGGAGGTGCTGGAGCGGGACATGGGCCACAGTGAGGAGGCTGTATCTTATACACATATACGAGCACACGAA
>JADGGD010000124.1 GCA_019690095.1 Chloroflexota bacterium | reverse complement strand
CCCCATTCTGACCGCGGTTTGTGGGGGTATTATGGTGTGGAGAATCGGGGCGAATGGGGGAGAAAGTCCTTGGCCGGTGCGGCCGAATCAGGTAGGCCGTGCAGGATTCGAACCTGCGACACCCTGATTAAAAGTGGGGACGGCCCCGTCTCTCGCTGTCTCCCATCGTCCACACCACTAGGAATGACGCCAAATTTCTGCTCGCTTGGTCCCCTGATGTCTACCAACCTCTCCCCCATTGGCTAGCAGATTGGCTAGCAGTGATGGAGAGGGTCTCTCGGCATGAGATGGCCGCAGCACGGACACCAACCGTACCGTTCCAGGAGCACCTTCACGTTCCAGCGGAACGCTCGCGCTTGTGACATTTTGTGACTCTTCCCCTCAGAGAACGTCTTTCGTATCACCGCCTTCGCGTGCCGTCTCATGCGCCCAGACGCTGCGGCAGCGCTCGCAGCGGATGGCGATGATCTGGCCGATGACCTCTCGTCCTTTGCGGGTCACGACGATCCAGCCAGCGACCTCACGCCCGAGCAGATTCCCGCAGCGCGGGCAGCGAATGTCCTTCACGTCTTTGCCGATCATGCTCGGTGAGACGCCCAGCTCAGCGGCCAGCCGTTTCTGCGTGCCAGTTCCGCCAAGCAGGTCCCGCAGCCGGGGGTGGAACGGTTCAGAATCTCCCACCGGCGCAGCTCCCGAACAGTACGAAGCCAAGCGTTGTATCGCCGGCGGCCACCTGCCCGCCGTGCCATCTCCTCAGCAGTCGTGAGTGCTGACCACTCGGAACGGTTCATGTGATTCTCCTTGTCGGCTTATGCCTCGTTTCGGGGTGCCCGCTTATGGTGCGTTTCCGCTCAGGGGCATCGGCACCAAGGGGCACACCTGTGACTGCTGGCGCAGCTCTTCGAGCAGCAATTTCCTGTGATTGCTGTTGCGTCACAGCACCTTGAATACCTTGTCTAGCCCGTCCGTCGGTCGTTACTCCCCTTTGCCAAGTGTGTCGTTTGTTGCATTCCCAAACCATGCTTCGAAGTCGTCCAGGCGCAACACCACCAGGTCCTCGGCGTGGGGTTGCCCATGTTCGTGAATGATGACGATAGGCAGCTGCTGGCCGATACTGGCCGATGCCGCGGCCCGGCGAGCCTGGATCACGCCGTCCTTCAGCCACCGGGGCAGCGTCCTCCGATGCTTCACCTCGATTGCCAGCCAGGGATGGCGCACGTCGGGCTGGTCGCCGCGACCGTTCACGGGCAGGCGCTGGCCGCCCAGGCGCTGGGCGATGGCCCGTTCGGTCTTCTTCCAGGTCTTCTCAGGCATCAGGGGTCACCTCTTCGAGCCAGCGCCAGACGCCAGCGCCCGTCTCGAGGCAGGTGCGCTCCGCATCGGACAGCTCCACCTCGGCGGCTCGCTCCCACATCTTCGAGATGTCGGCGGCATCGTCTTCAGACAGATCATCAATCAGGCCCAAGGCGAGACGAATGATCGTGTCGGCCGAGACGTTCAGCTTGCCGGCCAGGGAGTGCACAATCGGCGGGGAGTCCGGCTTCATCGGTGTTCCTCCAATCGCTTCCGATGGCAGGCCCAGCAGACGGGCTGGGTGTGTGGCGGCTCGACGAAAAGCGTTGGCACCCAGCGGCTGCAGGCGGGGCAGCGCAGGAAGCGGCCCCGGTGTTCGAGGCCTCGGCAGTCAACCATCGGGTAGCTGTCGGCGATGCTGGTCATGACGCCACACCCTTGATGAATTCGCGCAGCTCCCGCAGGATTTCGCTCTGCACGTCGCCGTCCTGGCGCCGCACGGCCCGCGGAGCGTCTCGACCTCGCGGAGCCGCGGGCACAGCGGCAGAGTTCGCCGCAGCCGACTCTGGCGTGCACGCAGTCAGCGCAGTGGGCCGCAATCAGCGCCGCGCGGCTGGGCAAGGTCCGCACGCCTCTATGCTTCATCGCGCACGACCTCCCAACGCTCGACCAGCCCGGGTGCGGGGCTGCGGTACCAGCGGTGGCAACCGCAGCACTGGCCGGGGCCAGGTTCGTCGATAATGATGCGCGCCCCGCACGGGCAAAGCACACGTGGGCAGGGGTCGTCTTCCCGGTTCACCGTCCCGTCGAACGTCAGATCGTCCAGGGGGACCGGTCGCCAGCGTTCATCAGGCATGCTGTCCACTCCAATCACGGGTGATCATCACCTCGACCTCGATAGGCACCTTCCGCAGGAACGACGACATCCCACGCCGCATGCACTCCACCAACCACGCCCGCGCCGTCTCGGCATCCGCCGCGTCGCACTCGATCACGATCTCGTCGTGCACGACCAGCACGGGCACGGCCGAGGGGCAGCGGTCCCGCGTCTCCCACAGGAGCGCCAGCGCCGCCTTCAGCCCATCGGCGCCGGTGCCCTGCACCGGCGTGTTCAGCTTCTCGGTGTAGCGGCTCACGTTGAACCGCTTCCGCCCGGCGAGGGTCGTCGTGGTGATGGCTCCCTCGGACTGGCGGCGGTGCCAGGCGCGGAGGCCTGGATAGGCGCGGAAGAAGGCGCTACGGAACCGTGCCGCCTCGTCGGGGGTGAGGGTCACCCCGTAGCCCGTCGCCGCGTGTTGGCGCAGCGTCTCGGCGCCCATCCCATAGACCAACCCGAAGTTGAGCGCCTTCGCCGCTTGGCGGTCGGCTTTGGTCACGTCCTGCTTGCCCAGGACCAGGCGCGCGGTCAGGGCGTGCAGGTCTTCGCCCCGCTGGTAGGCGTCGAGCATGCGCGTATCGCCGGCGATCTCGGCCGCAATCCGCAGCTCGATCTGTGAGTAGTCGGCCTTGACCAGCACGCGGCCCTGGGGTGCCTTGAAGCAGGCGCGGTAGGCGGGCGACCGTGGCACGTTCTGCAAGTTCGGCCGGGTGCAGGCCATGCGGCCCGAGTCGGCACCAATTTGATGCCAGTCCGCATGGATGCGGCCCGTCTCCGGGTGCACGTCGCCCAGGACGTTGAGGCCGTACGTGCCGCAGCGCTTGGCGACCTCGCGGTAGTCGAGCAGCTTCTTGACGATGGGGTACTGCTCGGCGAGCGGCGCCAGCGCGTCTTCGGTCGTGTTCGGTACGCTGATGCCGCACTCGGCGAGCAAGCGCTTCACCTGCTCGGGTGCGTCCCAATTGATACGGCGCTCGAAGAGGGTGTTCTTGCCCGCAAGTTCCTCGGCCAGGGCCGTTAGCTCATCTTCCAATCGCAGCTTCTCGGCAAGCGCGCTATCGGCAAGCTGGCGCCAGGCGTCGGCGTCGAAGGGGGCGCCCGCGTACTCCAGCCAGGCGATGGCAGGCACGGCACGGTTTTCGAGGGATGCGACCCGTTCGAGCTTGGCGTCTTTAAGCGCCGCCGAGAGCTTTTCATGAAGCGGCAGCAGCACCACGGCATCCGTCGCGGCGTACTCCAACATCGTCGGGGTCAGCCGCCCCGACCAGTCGGCGGTCTGTTCCGTTTTATCGAGCGTCTGACCAAGATACTCCCGCGCCAGGTCGGCCAGGCTGCGGGGGACTCGGCTCCCGCGCAGGAGCTGGTCGGCGAGCATCGTGTCGAAGACGTTGCGGACCGTGAGCCTCTGGGCAAGCAGGAATTGCAGGTCGAACTTGGCGTTGTGCAGCACCTTGACCTGCTCGGATTCAAGGACGGGGCCCAACAGGCCCACGTCCACGGCGAAGGCGTCAACCAGAAAGACACGCTCTGGCGTGGCGATCTGCACCAGTCGCAGGCGGTCGCGGTGCGGATCCAGGCCCGTTGTCTCGCAGTCCAGGCCGAGGACGGGAGCAGCCAGCAGCGCCGGGAGGGCCGCCTGGACAGCCGCTGCATCGGTGAGCAGGGAGAAGGCCGCAGGGTTTGCAGGGTTTTCCGTGCTCCCGCTGACGTTCGTCACCGGAGCAGGACCAGGTGGTGCGCTGGCCGGTGCCGGGGCTTCGTCGATGGTCGGTGGGCGGGCGTCCCGGACCGTCGCTGCGTCGATGACCCGACCCGCCGTCGGCAGTGTGAGCAAGAGTTTGCCGTCCCGCCGCTCGATTCGGGTAACTTCGTGCCAGGATGTGTCGCCGATCTGTACCCACCAGCCAACACCGGGAGATGGGGGTACGGAAGCGTCCGCAGCGTCCGCAGCGTCCAAAGCCTTATGGCAGTAGGGAAGTTCCGCGGACGCTTCGTGAAAATCAGCGTCCGCATGAGCGTCCGCAGCGTCCGCATCGGTCGCTCCGGCCTCATCATGCGGACGCTGCATCGTCCCTGCGGACGCTTCGCGGACGCTTGCGCCTAAATCAGCGTCCGCGCGATTTTTGGCGTCAGTATTGGGAAAATCGGGTATGTTCTGGGTTGCGGACGCTGCGGACGCTGTGTGTCCCGTCTTTTCTGGTGGGGTATCCCCGCTACTGATGGTGATCGTCCGCTTGCGGTCGCTCCCTTCGCGGCCGAATTCGACAAAGTACCCGACGTGCCGGAGGGCCGGGGCGAGCCGGCGCAGGGTGCTGCTCAGGTGATGGGCGGTCTTCGGCCAGCCGCGCGTCTTCGTCTGGCGTTCATCAACGCTACTATTGAGCTCAACGAGCAGGTCGGTGGCCGTCCCGATCCACGGGAGCGTCGTTTGCCGCAGCCAGCGTAGAAGCGCTGGGCCGACCACGCTTGCTTCGATTGCCTGCTCGTGCGCCTCGGCCCGCACTGCTCCGTACGCGCGAAGGAATACAGACGTCGCTTCCGACCACTCGGGGCCGACCTCGGCGCGCTCGGCGGCTGCCGCCAGTCGGGCGAAGTCGGCCATCCGCGGCAGTCGAGCGAGCCGCAGCGCCGATCGCTCCCGGAGCGCGCCCGCCAGCGTGTCCAGGAGCGCGCCAAGCATGGCGGCGTGCCGGGTACGGAAGTCTGCCCACAGCGCCGCTTCGTCTCTCCGCCGCTCGTCAGGGATGCGCGGGAGCTCGATGCTCACCACGCGGTCAAGCAGATCGTCACGGCTGATGAAGTCGGTGATGCCATTGAGGACGACGGGCCGCTGGGCATCAAACAGCGCTTCGTCGAAGTCGGTGTAGAGTTGCCGTGTGGCGAACCCACCGCCTGTTGCGAGAGCGCAGAGGCCGTCGGAAAGCCAGTCAGGGATGTGGCTCAAGTTGTCGAAGGCGACCACCCAGCAGGCCCGGGCGGCGATGGCCAGGTCGCGCTCCTCGCGGGGCGGACGGCGCAGCGCCGGTTGCGCGGGGTCAACAAGCGCTCGGAGCATGCGCGCCAGCGTACTCTTCGCAGAACCCTGCTCGCCGCGGAGGACCAGCACGGGATACGGCCCGGTCGGAGCGATTGCGGCAACCAGCCAGGCCCGTACGAGCGCCCAGGCGTCGTTGTCGGGGACGTTGACGAGCTTGCGCAGTTCATCGAGGCTACCTCCGCCCACGGGCTCGGGCAGCGGCTGCATGCCCGGGGTGCGCATGAAGCGCACCGGCGGGCTGCTGACGATCTCCCAGCCGTAAGGCGTCACGTGGACGGCCCGCCAGTTCGGGTCGGCTAGGTCCAGATACGCACCGCCCTGCCCATCCGGGGCAACTCGCCGATACACCGGCAGGCACGGCCCCTCGAACATCGCGCGATAGTCAAGGACGCGGAGTGCATTCGTGAGCGCGTCGGCGTTGACGGGCTTCTGGTACGTTGCGAAGAACCGGCCGGTCAGCCACAGTGTGAACCCGCGCGCGTGAATCGGCCAGGTCTCGGTGTGATCGCCGATGCGGACGGTCGCGTAGGTCGTCTGGAGCGCATCGTGAAAGTACTCGGCGTCGGCGGCGAGTTCGACGAGTAGTTCGGCCTGCGACTTGCGCTCGGTGTCATCTTCATCCGAAAGCCCGAAGCGCTCCCGCAGCTTCCTCGCGGCGGCGCGGTACTCGATACCTTCGACGTGCGCCAACCAGCTGGCGGCGTCCCCACCGCGTTTGCATGACGTGCAGTGCCAGCGGCCTTCGTCTGCCCAGACGACCAGGCAGGTGCCCGACTTCGAGCCGTGAGCGCACGCGTGGTCGCCGTGCCATTTGCCGTGCTCTTTTTCGGTCAGCGTACAGCCCGACTCGCGGATAAGCTCCACCAGGTCCACCTGCGGCCAGCGATTGCCAGGGTGTGGCTTGTGCCCGTTCGGGCTGGCCTGCCGCCGGTCGATCTCGGCGTCGATCTCCGCCAGCCGCGCTTGCGCCACGCGGCGCGCGTCAATATTCCCATTGGCTTGAGCGAGCTCGGCGGCGTACCGCGCGCGCTCGGAGAGGAGCTGATCGAGACTCAGTCGCTGCATTGTTCGATCTCCTCGACCAACCAGACGACTGAGCCGTCCAACGCCCGGCGCGGGGTCACATACTCGCGCAGATACGCGCGCTGCTCGTCGTCGAGCTCGTCGTCGCGGATGTAGTCGCACTCGCACATCACGCCACCCCCGCCGCCGATTGGAGCTCGCGCACGTAGCGCTCAAGCTCCGCGGCCGGGATGCGTGCGGCGCTGTCGATGTGCACTGCTCGCAGTTCGCCGCGCGCGATCAGCTGATACAGCTTTGCACGCGAGATGCCCAAGAGCTCCGCTGCTTCGGTCACGCGATACAACAGCTTCTCTTGCATCCAGTACCCCCTTGACAGTATCAGTAGTTGTAGATTAATATAGACACAGCAAAAAAGACATTTCAATGGCCTGATAAACCAATATGGACGGCTTTTAGGGACAAAACATACATCGGGGGGGAGGCATGCCACGGCCACGGAAGAAGCTGCCGCCAGAATTTGAGCGGGAGATACGGGAGTTGGCCCGGGACGGGCTCGGGGCCTCCCAGATTCACGAGTACATCCAGCGGAAGTACAGCAAAGACACGGAGCTGCGGGCTGCGGCGGCGAGTCTCGATTACAAGACAGTTCTCCGCCGTGCCAGGGAGTACGGTCTGCCAGACGACTCCGAGCCATGGACGCTCGGTGCCGCCACACCCGAGGAAGCAGCCGTGGTGATGCCAGTCCTCGGCGTGATCCTCGCGGAGAACGCGGCGATGCTCGCTACTGACGACCCGTTTCTCACCGCAATAGCTCGTGCCCGTCGGCTCACGGTCGGGCTGGCGAAGTGGATCGTGCGGGTTGCCGCCGCAGCGCCAAGCCTACCGCCCGAGGGGGTGTATGCTGTTGCAAAAGAGTACCGTTCCTGGGAGATCCAATCGGCGCAGGGGATGCCTCGGCCGTACCCGACCGATCTCGACGCGCTCCTCGCCTGCCGGCCGTGGGAGTCCGAGGAAGCGGCCAAGCGGTACGAGCGACTGTTGGAAGCGGGGGTTGTCAAGCAGCCGCACTTCTCTCCCCTGCCGCCGATCGTGATCAGGGCAAGCGGCCGAGTGGTACGAGCGGCTGCTGAAGCAGGAGAGAAGGGAGCAGACGATGCCAAGACGGCGCGGGAAGCATGAAGGAAGCATCTTCTTCGACGACGCTCGGCAACGGTGGGTAGCACTGGCCACCTACTACACCGACGGCAAACGCAAGCGCAAGTGGGTCAGCGCCAAGACGCGCGAAGAGGCCGCCAAGAAGCTCCGCCTGGTGCTCGGCCAGCTTGATCAGGGTCTCCCGCCGGCGAGCGAGAAGCAGACGGTCGCCCAGTTCCTCGCACGCTGGCTGGAAGACTCGGCCCGGCCGACCGTGCGCGTCAAGACCTACGACAACTACGCCTACTTGGTACGCCGCCACATCACGCCGCACGTCGGCCCACGGCCCCTGGCGAAGCTCTCCCCGCAAGACTTGACACGACTCTACCGCGTCTTGCTCGATCAGGGACTTGCCCCCCGGACCGTCCAATATGTCCACGCCATCCTGCACCGGGCGCTCGATCAGGCCGTCCGTTGGAATCTGCTCGCCCGCAACCCAGCCGATCTGGTGGATGCCCCGCGGCCCCGGCGCCCGGAAATCCAGCCGCTCACTCCCGAGCAGGCAAAGCAGCTCCTGGAAGCGGCGCGGGGCGAGCGGCTGGAAGCGTTGTACGTCCTCGCCCTGGCCACCGGGATGCGCCTGGGGGAGCTCTTGGCACTCCGCTGGGCCGACTTCGACCCCAGGGCTGGAGAGCTGCAGGTGCGGCGGACGTTGAGCCGGACGAGCGCCGGACTGACCTTCGGCGAGCCGAAGACGGCGAAGGGCCGGCGGACCGTCCGCCTCCCAGCCTTCGCGGTGGCGGCGCTCCAGGAACACCGGAAGCGCCAGCTTGCGGAACGGCTCCAGCGTGGCCCGGCCTGGGATGACCACGACCTGATCTTCCCCAATGAGCTTGGCCGTCCCATCGAGCGCCAGAACCTGGTGCGGCGGAGCTTCAAGAAGCTGCTGCAGCGGGCGGGGCTCCCCGACGTGCGCTTCCACGACCTGCGTCACACCGCAGCGACCCTGCTCCTGAGTCTGGGCGAGCACCCGAAAGTGGTGCAGGAGCGCCTTGGCCACGCCACCATCAGCGTGACCCTGGATATCTACTCCCACGTCCTGCCCGATCTGCAGCGGGAGGCGGCGGCGAAGCTGGACGAGCTGTTTGGCTAGCAGATTGGCTAGCAGGACACGAAAACGGCCCCTCCCACCCGGAGGGGCCGTTGCGTTTCGCCTTGTAGGACAAAGGGAAATCAGGTAGGCCGTGCAGGATTCGAACCTGCGACACCCTGATTAAAAGTCCGCTTGGGCCGAATTCTGCGTGGGAATACACGGTGTGTTCGAGAGAATAC
>JADGGD010000123.1 GCA_019690095.1 Chloroflexota bacterium | reverse complement strand
GATCCATGCGGGGCAGGCTCTCGGGACCGTCCCCGGAGGACGTCCGGTGCGGACCGCACCGGACGTCCTCCGGCGTTAGCTTATCGCACCGGGGGAAGGATTGACCAGAGGGGATCAGGTTGGAGCCTGCGCGGATATGCTGGCATGCGAGATGCACTGCCACCGGGCTAAGGAGCATCGATATACCCGGGAGCATAAGGAGTTCCTCTGGGCATTGGAGGTGTCCATGGCCGTGCCGTCCCGCCCCATCTCCGAGATCGCCCGGTCTCTCTCACCGTCGGAGATCGTTGACCTCTTCCGCGAGGCTCACTTCCCTGCCGACCGGGCACAACTGGTCGACTACGCGCGGGATCACTTCGCGTCAGCGGACCTGCTCGCCGTGCTCGACTCGATCCCTGCCGGGATCTATCACAGCCCGGCGCAGATTCTCAACGCCATCAGCGCCCTAGCAGGCTGATCCCCTGGTCGGACACCCCTGGCGCGCCCTTCATCGGCAGTGCCGCCGTGCTATAATCCAGAGGTAATCCGAGGAGGTCGCCAAGGTGGTCACGTATTTCAACATCGCTGAGATCATCATCTCCATTGTCCTGATCCTGGTTCTCCTGCTCCAGACCCGCGGCGCAGGGTTTGATGGGACGTTTAGCAGCGACTCCTCGGTCTTCCGCACCCGTCGCGGGATCGAGAAGACGCTTTTCCAGCTCACGATCGCGCTCGCGGTTGTCTTCGTGGTGATTTCGGTGTTGAGCGTGGTCGTGGCCCGAGCCAGCTGAAGCGGTGCCGCAGTACCTCCGTCGTCACCTCCTGACCGCAGGCGTCAGCCTTGCCCTTGTTGCCCTCGTCGAGCGCGTCCTCGGCAGACCAACACGCGGCCAGCAGGTTCCCGCGGCAGGTGGAACCTACGTCGAAGGGGTTGTCGGCCACCCGACCTATCTGAACCCGCTCCTCTCGCCATTCAATAACGCTGACCAGGACATTGTCGCGCTTGTCTTCAGCGGGCTGACCCGTCTGGCACCGGATGGTTCGGTCGTCCCCGATCTGGCTTCTGACTGGTCGATCTCGCCTGATGGACGGCTCTACACCTTCCACCTTCGACCGGCTGTCTGGCAGGACGGCCAGCCAGTGACTGCCGAGGATGCCGCATTCACGATCGGGCAGATCCAGTCTCCCTCTTTTCCAGGGAGCCGCGAGATCGCGCGCCTGTGGCAGTCGGTGACGGTGCGCGCGGTCGACCGCCGTACTGTTCAGTTCACCCTGGCCGAGCCGTACGCTCCCTTCCTCGAATATACAACCCTCGGCCTCTTACCCTCTCACCTGCTTCAGGGCGTCACAGGACGCGCGCTCCTGGCCAGCGCCTTCAACGGACAGCCGGTGGGAACGGGCCCCTTCCAGGTGAAAAGCGCCTCGCCGCGTGAGGTCGTGCTGGAGCCCAACCCGCGCTACTACGGGAAGAAGCCGTACCTGGCCGGCCTCACGTTTCGGTACTACGACAGCTTCGACGAGGCGCTCGATGCGCTCCATCGGGGCGACATTCAGGGGCTGGGGAACATCCCTCCCGATCGCGTTCTGGCCCTGGCGGCAGACCAGCGGGTGACACTGCTCCAGAGCCCGGAGTACGCGCGCTTGAACCTGGTGATTTTGAATACCGAGTCCTCGCTGTTCGCAAACGATGTGGTCCGCCGGGCGCTTGATCTCGCCATTGATCGTGCCAAGATCATCCAGGTAGCGGTGAACGGCGTGGGGATGCCCGCGGCGGGACCGATCATGCCGGTTTCGTGGGCATTTGTAGCCGAGCAGTCAGCCTACACCTATGATCCTACCCAGGCCGCCCGTCTGCTCGACCAGGCAGGCTGGACTAACTCTGAGCCGGGAGGGATTCGTCAGAAGGAAGGCAAGCCATTCCGCTTTGTTCTCCTGGCAGCGAACGAGCCAGAGCGCCTCCGCACCGCCCAGGAGATCAGCCGACAACTGCGGGGGATCGGGGTCGAAGCCGATGTCCAGACCGCCAGCTGGAGTACCATTGTCCAGGACTTCCTCGCACCGCACCGCTTCGATGCGGTGCTCACCGAGATCTACTCGCCGACTGCCGATCCGGACCCCTACCCGTTCTGGCACAGCTCGCAGATCCAGAATGGGCTGAATGTATCGGGCTGGTCAAATCGCATCGCTGATCAGCTCCTCGAGGATGCCCGCCAGGCCACCGATCGACAAGAGCGGAGGTCCGACTACGCGAAGTTTCAGAGCCTGTTTGCCCAGGAACAGCCGGCGATCCTGCTTTACTACCCGGTGTATGTCTACGCGCTCCCGTCCGCGCTCAATGGGGCGAGCCTGGGGCTTATGCTTGAACCGGCCAACCGCTTCCAGACAGTGACCTCCTGGTACCTCCGTACACGGAGCGCGGGCACACCTTCATAAGCCCCTGCCCCACAAGACGAGGCTCTGGACCACACCCGCTGGAGCGCCTTTTTTGGCAGGGAGGTCACGGCCGGCGCCGGCGCGCTCCGGCTGGCCGTCCACCGGTCGCCAGGCGGAGTGCGGCGCGCTCATTCTCGCGCGTCCACTCCCAGATGTTCCGCCAGTAGGGGCGGGAGTACTCTCGCCCGACCGGCAGGAAACCCGGGATCTGCTGGAATACAGTATTCCATACCGGCAGATCAGCGCGCACCTTGACCGTAGCCGAGGGGGGCTCGAACATGTGGAGGAGGCCGCGGATCAGCTGGCGCAGGATGCCCGGTTGCGGTTCTGTCCCCACTGTACCGGCATCGCGGATGGTGATCGTGCCGTCAACCTTGGTATGCCACTCGACAAACCCGGCGATGACCTCGGTGCGCTCGCGCGGATCGAAGCGGGTCACCACCAGCATCTCATGACGCTGGACGGCGTCCTCATACCGTTTACGGAGCGGCTTCCCCTCGGGGTTGGCGAGGGTAACGCGAATCTCGCGACGGATGCTTTCGACATCCGACGGGACCGCCAGCCGAAGCTGGTAGCCTGCCTCTTCCATCGCGCCCCCTCTCCCCATCCATGGTTCCGATCATCCGCGGTGTCCAGCGCATCACCTATTGTGCCCGCTGTCTCGTGTCTGCATTCTCAACCGCCACCAGGCCAGCGCCCGAGAGCTCACGAGAGCCATTCGACCGCCCCGGATGCGCGGATACCGCTCGCCATTACGCTACTCGATCACCAGAAGAGCCTGCCCTAGTTTACCGTATGCTCTGGGGAATGGCAAGAGAGACGACCAGCCCGGGGCAAGCCCCTCCAGCAATCGGGAAGGCGGGCGAGCCGCTTACTCGATCTCGATATCATACCGGAGCCCCAGCGCCTCGGCTTCGCGCCGCAATTCGCCCCGAACGAAGGCATCGAGCGGAATGCCGTGTGCCAGGCGCTCCTGCTTCAGGTTGTATTCGATCTCCCCCGGGAAGAAAATGCCGGTCGAGCCCGGTGCCAGGGCAGAACCCTTGATCTGCTCGATAAGCTGTTCCATGCGCTCCGTGAACTCGGAAAGTGGGATAAAGCGCTCGATATCAATAGCCTGGTACAGCTGAGAAGACCCCTTCATCCCAAGGCCACGCCCGAAGCGTCCGCCCGAGAGCACACCAGCCATGACATCCAGCATGACTGCCAGTCCGTATCCCTTTGGTCCGCCCAGGGGCAGGAGGCCGCCCTCCATCCCCTTCTTCGGGTCATCGGTTGGATTGCCGTCGGCATCGACGGCCCAACCAAAGGGAATCTTCTCACCGCGCTCTATCGCCATGCCCAGCTTGGACCCGGCCACGACACTGGTCGCCATGTCCAGGTTCAGGGACCAGGGACGGGCGGTAGGCGCCGCCCAGGAAAGGGGATTGAGGCCGACGATCTTCTCGCGGCCGCCCGGAGGGACCATGGCAATGCCCGCATTGGTCGTTGCGAAACCAAGGCAGCCAGCATCGGCGGCCATCTGCGTGTAATAGGCCAGGGCGCCGATGTGCTGGCTGTTGCGCATCGCCACCACACCCACCCCGTGCCTCTTCGCCTTCTCAATTGCAAGCCTCATCGCCCGGGTGGCCAGGACATGTCCCAGGCCGCCATCGCCATCGAGAAGACAGGTCGGGCCATCATCGCGCACGGCACGGATCGTCGGGTGGAGATTGACCGTCCCCGCCCGAATGGACCGCGCGTAGGTCGGTACCCACCGACAGCCGTGCGAATGAACACCGCGCAGATCCGCGTCAACCAGGGCATTCGCCAGAAGACGTGCATCATCCGGCGGAACGCCCAGGCCGTGATAGATATCGGCAACCAGTTGCTCGAGCCGCGCCGCATCAACCCGCCGGAACTGCTCCTCGCCTGCCATCGCTGCTCCTCCCCGGGCTATCACCCGTAATTTTGACGGTTTGTTCGAATACTGGTATACTGGACCCCAAGTTTCAACCAAGTTTGGGCATCGGTCGGCTGATCGACGACGCCGGGTACCGCGGGCCACGACGCCCGACCCCGTCTCCTCGGAGCCGGGGACCGTTGCACGACGGCATAGCCGACACACCGATCGGTGACATCCTCGTCAAAGGGGACGACCAGGAGGCTGGACATCGTGGACGGTGAAGTGCTCGTCGTCGAGGATGACGACGAGATCCGCAGCCTGTACAGCGTCATGCTTGAAGAGGCGGGGCTCCCGTTCCGGTGTGCCCCGACCAGTGCCGCGGCGCTCGGTGGATCCGCTCGCCCGCTGTGCGTGATCCTGGACTGGGAGCTTCCCGACGGCTCCGGTCTGGATGTAGCCCGCGCACTCCACCGCCGGTGGGGACGATCGCTCCCCATCATCGTGATCACCGGCACTCCTCTTCAGGCCCAGGACATCCGCGCGGCGCGCGCGGCCCGGTATTTTCGGAAGCCGTTCGATCCCCAGGACGTCCTGCAGAACCTGAGCGAGATCATCGCCCACTCGCGGGAGCACCGGTTCAGTCAGCGACCGGCAGGCCTGCCGCGAGCAGATTGATCGCCCGATCAATCCGTTCCAGCGTGCGCACCGGGCCGAGCACCTCCATCGTTTGGAACAGGGGAGGTGCAACAGTACGGCCGGTAACCGCAACCCGGAGCACCCCGAACAGCGGTCCGGTCTTCACGCCGAGTTCATCGGCCAGGGCACGCATCGCCGGGTCCAGCGCCGCGGCCTGGAAGGCTTCTGGCGGACGTGCGAGCGCGGCCAACCGCGCGCGCGCCTGGCGCAGCGCATCAAGCGTCTGCTCGCGCGACCAGCCCTTGGCAATCAGCAGTGCTGGATCGTAGACCAGGTCATCTCGGAAGAAGAAGTCTGTCAGCTCGGGACCTTCCGCCAGCGTCTTGATCCGCTCCTGGATCAGCGGCACCAGGCGGTGGACAAGGGAGCGCATCGCAGCCGGCACCGAATCACTCGGGATGAGCCCCGCTCGCTGATAGAACGGCACCAGGCGCTCGGCGAGGTCATCCGGTGCCAGCTGGCGGATGTAGTAGCCATTCATCCAATCGAGCTTCTCCGGGTTATAGACCGCCGGCGTTGCCCCGACGCGCTCAAGGCTGAAGCGCTGGATCAGCTCGTCGCGGCTGAGGATCTCCGTCTTCTCGTCCGGAGCCCAGCCCAGGAGGGCCAGGAAGTTGATCACCGCCTCCGGCAGGTAGCCCCGGTCGCGGAGCTCGAGGATATCCGGAGCGCCGCGCCGCTTGCTCAGCTTCGCCCGGCTCGTCGTCAAAAGGATCGGAAAGTGGCCGAACACCGGGAGATCCCAGCCGAGGAAGCGGTAGAGCAGGACGTGCTTCGGCGTGCTGCTGATCCACTCATCGCCGCGCAGGACGTGCGTCACCCCCATCAGGTGATCGTCTACGACATTGGCCATATGATAGGTCGGCCAGCCGTCGGACTTGATCAGGACCTGATCATCAATGAGGGCGTTCTTAAAGGTGATCTCCCCCCGGAGCAGATCGTGAAACGACGTCTCACCCGTCTCGGGCACGGCAAGGCGAATCACGTGCGGCTCTCCCGCACGCACGCGTCCCGCCACTTCGGCCGCCGGTAGGGATCGACAGAACCGGTCATAGCGCGGCGGCTCCTTCCGCGCCTCCTGGGCCGCACGGAGGCGAGCCAGCCGTTCCTCGGTGCAAAAGCACCGGTAGGCATGGCCACTGGCGATCAACTGCTCGGCATAAGTCCGGTAGATTGGCAGTCGCTCTGACTGGAAGTAGGGACCGAAGGGCCCTCCCACCTCTGGCCCCTCGTCCCAGGTGAGCCCCAGCCAGCGCAGGCTCTCGTAGATTGCTTCCAACGACCCCGGGACGACCCGATCCTGATCGGTATCCTCGATGCGGAGAATGAACGTGCCGCCGGTGTGGCGGGCGAAGAGCCAGTTGAACAGGGCCGTGTGAATATTCCCCACGTGCGGAAAACCGGTCGGGCTTGGCGCATAGCGGACCCGAGGGCGTACTGCATCACCCATGCACTGTCACCGGCGTTACGAATTGCTGCTCCATTCTACCATGGGGTGGAGGCCGAGCGCCGAACGCGCATCCGCCCGCGGTGCTTCCGATCAGTGTGATATAGTTGCGCCGTCACCACACCACTGGGAGGCGAACGAATGGATCTACGAGGAAAAGTAGCGCTGGTCACCGGGGGAGGAACCGGCCTCGGCCGGGTTATCAGCCAGAGCTTTGCGCGCGAAGGAATGCACGTCGCGGTCAATTACTCGCGGTCGGAGGCCGAGGCTAACGAGACCGTCAGCATGCTCCGCGGGATGGGAGTGCAGGCGATCGCCGTGCGCGCGGACGTGTCAAAGGCGGCCGAGGTCCGGGCGATGGTTGACCGCGTTATGAGTGAGTTCGGGCGGATTGACGTCCTCATGAACAACGCCGGCACGACCGTGTTCGTGCCATTTTCCGACCTGGAGGGGGTCTCCGAAGAGGATTGGGACCGCATCATGGCCGTGAATGTCAAGGGGGCATGGCTCTGTGCGAAGGCGGTCGCCCCGATCATGAAACGGCAGGGGCAGGGACGGATCATCCAGACAACCTCGATCTCGGGCCTGCGCGCAGGCGGAAGCTCTCTTCCCTATACCGTTTCGAAGGCAGCCCTGACGATGCTGACGCGCGGACTGGCCCTTGCCCTCGCGCCGGAGATCACGGTCAACGCCATCGCGCCCGGCCTGATCGATACACGCTGGGGACGCGCCTGGGGCGATCGAGATATCAACAAGGCCATTGAAGAAGCGCCGCTGAAGCGGCTCCCCTCCCTGGAAGACTGCGCGGCCGCGGTCGTGCTTCTCGCCCGGAGCGACTCGATGACCGGCCAGACTATCGTGGTCGACGGGGGACGGTACATGCACTAAAGCCGCCGACGGCAAGCTTTCGGGCGAATCTCCGGGGCCCGGATGCATCCTGCCGAGGCGTCATGATGCCGAGCACCTGACCGAGAGATCGATCGGCGAAACACCAGCAAGAGAGGTCGCGGCATGCCGCGACCACGAACCGTTCTTCCCGCCTCCCCGTCACCGGTGCGACTGCGTCGGAGCCGCGCTGTGTGCCTCCTCTCATCCCCATCGTTCGATGCTCGTCCGGTAGACCACGAGGACCGCCCCTCCCGGCTGACGTAGCGCCACAGCATGGCGGTCGCGCCAGACGACCGGCCCGCTGACCACCCCCGCGCCACGAAGCTGGAGCCGCGCGGGCGCGTGCGCCTTCTCCTGTCCCCCCAGGTAAGCCGTGACCTCCGCCCGCGTCTGCCGCTTTGCCTGCTGAAGCTCTTCAATCGAGGTCCCGAAGTAGTCAGCCAATCGTGCCAGCTCTGCATCGCTGAGGTCGGGGACGGACGTGGTGCGCTCGGCACGGACGATCCGAAGCACCGGAATGCCCGTTGCCTCAGCCACGTCCGAGTAGAAGAGCCCTCCCGCGCGCGCCCGCAAGTGGACGAGCAGATCACCGAGCGTCATCGACCGGTCCACAGGTCAGATAGTAGGCGATCGCCAGCTTCCGCAGAGAGATCTCTGCACCCGTCTGTTCATCGCGAATCCGGATCACGTACGGGGTAAAATCCACGATCTGGCCCTGGTAGCGCTCGCCGTTGATAAGCTGGACCGCAATGGGCACCTGATGGTCGCGAAGCCGGGCCAGGTAGGCGCCCTCCTGATCCGGCCCCTCGGCTATTCGCGGCTGCCAGCGGCCGGATTCTTCCATCTCCTTCCGTAGCGACGTGATCGCCGCGCGGGCGGCAGCCCGATCGAGCGATTCGAGGGGGCTTCCCAGACGATCCACCAAGCCGGCCTCATCGAGGCCCAGGCGGCGCCCGAGATTCCGGATCTGCTCGAGCTGACCGGCCGTGGCAGGTCCCGGCGGTCGCGGCGGCGCGGGTTCTCGCGGAGAACGAGCAGGGCGCGCAACTGCCGAACGCGGAGGGGCAGGACGCGCTCCAACAGGGCGGCGTGATCCCGCCTCGCGGTCCGGCGGAGCCGCAGACGGTGGCGTCGGTGCTCGCGGTTCCGCAGCCGAGCGAGAGGGAGGCGAGGATCTCGGCGGCTCCCACGCCTGCAGGATTTCGGCCGGAGACGCATAGAGCACGCGCGAGAGCTTCCGCAGATCATCCGGTGAAATGGCGCGCTCGCCAGCCTCATAGGATTGCAGTGTCCGAATGGAGATGCTGGTCTTCCCCGCGAGCTGGGCGATCGTCAGACCTTTCCGCTCGCGAATTGGACGCAGGCTGTTGGACGGCATCGGCCACCTCATTACC
>JADGGD010000122.1 GCA_019690095.1 Chloroflexota bacterium | reverse complement strand
GGGGGTCAAGGTCACCACGGTGGAGATCCGGGAGATCGTGCCGCCGAAGGATGTCCAGGAGGCGATGAACCGGCAGATGACGGCCGAGCGGAACCGCCGTGCCACGGTAACCGAGGCGGAGGGCAAGCGGCAGGCCCTGATCAGTGTGGCCGAGGGCGAGAAGCAGTCGGCTATCCTGAAAGCCGAGGGGGCACGCCAGGCAACGATCCTCCAGGCCGAAGGAGAGCGTCAGGCGGCCATTCTCCGTGCCGAGGGCTATGCCCTCGCCCTCGACAAGATCAATGAGGTCGCGCGGCGGGTCGACAGCCAGACCATGAGCCTCCAGTATCTCGACAGCTTCAAGCAGATCGGGCTCTCGGATTCCACCAAGCTGGTCATCCCTATGGAGCTCGTCGCAATGCTTCGCCCGCTCGGGGAGATGATCCAGCGCGCGGCGAGTCCGGCGCCCAGTGACGGCGAGGCTGTCATTGCCTCATCGGGGAGCAGCTAGACATATCCGGATCAGCGCACCAGCTGGACCGGATCGCCGCGGCGGATCCAGCCGCCGCGTAAGACGCGCACGTAGAAGCGGCTCCAGCCGGGGTACAGCTTGTGTGAGACGCGCGTGAAGTCGCCGTCCTTGAACGAGGCGATGATATTCTTACAGGGTGTGGTGTAGCGGGTGACCTCGACCAGAACCTGCTCGCCAAGTCGGAAGCGGTCGCCAGGCTTGACCGTCGATAGATCGATCCCAACGGTCGTGACGTTCTCGCCCATCCAGCCAGGCTGCACCGGATGCCCTTCCTCCTGCAGCGCCTGGATCTGCTCCAGCGAGTAGATACAGAGGGCGCGCTCGGGCCCGCCGTGATTGACCCGATCACGGTGATCATCACCGACGATTCCAAGCGGAGTGACCAGTCCTTCTTCGATCGGCCACTTGGGCACCCCACCCGACGACACATTAATCTGGTAGATCCGGCCAGCGCTCATCCCTGCCCCCCGCTGCTGGGTGTGCCCGGTCTCCTCAAGCAGGCTCAGCGTGTGAAGATCGTTCCCCGGACGTAGTCCGCGTCATCAGAGGCAAGGAATGCCAGCACGCGAGCCACGCCCCGGGGATCGCCCAGCTGGGCCCGTGCCAGCGCCTCCTCCGGGGATTCACCCCGGACCCGTGCGGCATCAATAACGTTCTGACGCTTCATCGGAGTATCGAGGCTCCCCGGACAGACATCGTGCACCCGAATGCCCAGCGGGGCCAGCTGGGGCTCGAGCACCATCGCCAGACCGTGGACGCCGCCTTTGCTCGACCCATAGGCAACCGATGAGCTTCCTCCACGAACGCCCGCGCCGGAGGCGATCAGGATAATGACCCCCCGACCAGCCTGCCGCATGGCCGGCACGACGGCCTTGCACATGCGGAAGCTGCCGGTCAGGTTCACGTCCACCACACGCTGGAAAGTCTCTTCATCGAGCTCATCCACCGCCAGGTAGGCGCCCTGGAGGATCCCCGCACAGTTGATGAGCACATCAATTCGCCCCCACCGCTCGACCGCCGCCGCGGCCACGGCCCGGCAGTCGTCCTGCCTCCGGACATCTGCCGGAATGACCAGGGCCGACGCGTCGGAGCCGCCGAGCGCGGCCAGCTCGCCGAGACCCGGCGCAGTAGGGAGATCCGCCAGCACCAGCCGCGCCCCCTCGGCCGCACAGACGTGTGCAGTGGCCAGACCGATCCCACTCGCCGCCCCGGTAATGATGATCACCTTGTCCTGTAGTCGCATAATCCTTTCTCTCCACATCCCTGGTGGATCGCCAGCGAAAGGGCGCGGGTTGTCCGTTATCCGGCACTCCGGCGACCCAGCAGTGCCGCCAGGGGCGTGCCTAGTCCTCCGCCCAGAGCTGCGCGAGCTGGATAATCGTCTCGACAGCGCGATCCATATCCTGCAGTGAGACCCATTCTCGAGTGCTGTGGAATTCGTGCCCCCCGGCGAAGAGGTTCGGCGTTGGCAGGCCGGCGAAGGTCAGCCGCGCTCCGTCGGTCCCACCGCGAATCGGCTCAGTCCGCGGGCTCAGCCCGGCCCGACGCATGGCCTCCTCGGCTTTGTGAACGACCTCCATCCGCCCGGCGAGGATCTCACCCATGTTGCGATAGGACTCACGGAACTCCACGGTGATCCGGGCACGCGGCTCGAGGCTCCCGACCTCGGCGGCGAGCCGCCGAAGCAGATCCTCGATCTCGCGGAGCCCCTCCCGACTGAAGTCCCGAATAAGGAAGCTGATCCGCGTCCGCTCGACGTCTCCCTCAATTCGATGCGGATGGAGGTAGCCCTCCCGCCCCTCGGTCGTTTCCGGCGAGAGGCGATCCCGCGGCAGGCGGGCGATAAGCTCAGCCGCGAGCTTGAGGCTGTTGACCATTTTGCCCTTGGCGTAGCCCGCGTGGACGTTGTGCCCGTGGATCTCGACAACCGCGCTATCAGCGTTGAAGGTTTCGTACTCGATCGTTCCCGCCGATGAGCCGTCGATCGTGTAGGCGACCTCGGCGCCGAAAGCGGCGATGTCGAAATGGTCGGTGCCGCGGCCGATCTCCTCGTCCGGCGTGAAAGCGAGCCGGAGCACCCCGTGCGGGATCTCTGGATGGGCAAGGAGAAAAGCCGCCGCGGTCACGATCTCGGCAACGCCGGCCTTATCATCAGCACCCAGCAGGGTCGTGCCGTCGCTGGTGATGATATCGTGGCCGATGCAGGATGCAAGGGCAGGCGACTCGCGGGGATCAAGAACCTGGGTAGGGTCGCCGGGCAAACGGATCTCACCGCCGCGGTAGTCGTGCCAGACGATCGGCTGGACGCCAGCACCACTTACCTCCGGCGAGGTATCCACATGGGCAAGAAAGCCCACGACTGGAGCGCGCCGTCCGGGCGGGAGCGTCGCCGGGACGGTAGCGGTCAGGTAGCCGTACTGGTCGAGCTGGACGTCCACACAGCCGATCTCCCGGAGCTCGGCCTCGAGGAGACGGAGAAGATCTAGCTGTTTCGCCGTGCTCGGACTGGTGGGGGAACTCTCATCCGACTGGGTATCGATACGGACATAGCGGAGGAATCGGTCGAGCAGCTCCTGCTCTCGTGATCGGGCGCCAGGCACTGCTGGGGTCATACGGCCTCGTGCTTCCTGTCTCGTGCTCGGCGGGATGCATCCCGCGGAGCGGTTGCCGTGCTATCGTAGCACGGGATCCAGCAGACCGTCCACGCCCGGCCTACCGCTGACCGCGGTCTGCATCATCGGTCGGGGACAGCCAGGCTGTTCCGTAGGCACGCAGAGCGTCGATCAGGGGAAGGGCCGCTCGGCCCTTTTCCGTCAGTCGGTACTCGACACGCGGCGGCACGGTCGGGAAGATCTGCCGGGTGAGAATATCCTGGCGCTCCAGCTCTTTCAGGCGCCCGCTGAGCACGCGCGGACTCATGCCGGTCGACTGCTCGAGCTCGCTGAAGCGGCGCGCGCCCCCTCCCAGATCCCGCAGGATCAGGAGCGTCCACCGATCGCCGAAGAGGCGCGCGGCCCGCGCGACCGGGCAGACAATCTGCGGGTCGCCGACTCGCGGTCCAGTCGCCACGACGTTACCTCCTTGTCCTCCTGCGAAAAGTATAGCAAAGGCATCGACTTTCTCCAGGACCTACCTCTCGGCCGTCGGGGTGCGGCGGTCCGGTTGGATTGAGGCCGAGCGCGATCCATGCCGCATCCCCTACGGTCGTGGAGCAGCTGGCCGAGAATGATTGACGTGCCGCCCTGGCCATGGTATAAGGCCGTCGGCGTCGATACGCCGGGATTTTTACCGCCGGATAACCTGGCCGGAACACCCAGTTTCCCATGCGTTCATCGTCCATCAGTACGCTACCAGGGACAGCCATAGTCGACACACCGCTCGCCGGCGGTCCGGCGAACGCAAGGAGGGGAAAGATCGCATGAGTTGGCCCGCTTCGCGCGGGAGGACGTCCATCTCCCGACGCGGCTTCCTCGCCCAGGGGGCAGGGGTGCTCCTCGGAACAGCTGTCCTGGCGGCCTGCTCGTCACCCACGCCCGCGACACCCGCCGCGCCAACCGCGGCCCCGACAGGTGCCGCGTCTGTGGCGGCGACGCCGACACCCGCGGCAACACAGCCGACCGCCCAGAAAGTCGAGCTCACCTTCTTCTATCCGGTGGGTGTGGCTGGCCCGCTCAGCAAGATCATCGACCGCATGACCGGGGCATTCAACGATCAGCAGGGCGGTCAGATCAAGGTTACACCCGTCTACAGCGGCGATTACCTCCAGACACTCAGCAAGGCCCAGACAGCCCTCCAGGCGGGGAAACCACCTGACGTGGCCGTTATCAACGCTGCGGCGATCTTCGCCCTCAATGACATGCAGGCGGTTGTTCCGCTCGATGACCTGGCGAAGGCGACCAGCGCGAACTTCGTCGACGATTTCTTCCCGGCCTTCCTGCAGGACTCGCGTCTGAATGGCTCCTTGATGGGGGTTCCATTCCAGCGGAGCACGCTCGTCTTCTACTATAACCCGGATGCGTTCAAGGCCGCGGGCCTCGATCCAAAGGCGCCGACGACCTGGGATGAGGTCGTTCAGGCGGCGCAGAAGCTGGTCCAGCGGCAGGGCGATACCGTGACCCGCTGGGGGGTCTCGTTCCCCTCCTCGGGATCAGCCTACTGGGAGTTCCAGGCACTGGCGATCGAGGCAGGGCAGAACGTGATGGGCGATGCCGGCAACAAGGTGTTCTTCAACACCGAGGCCGCCGTGACCGCACTCCAGTGGCTCCTGGACCTCGCGCATCAGTACAAGGTGATGGCCAGCGGGGTCATTGACTGGGGCAACCTTCCCACCGACTTCGCCGGGGGGAAGACGGCCATGATGTACCACTCGACAGGGAGCCTCTCATTTGTCCTGAAGCAGGCGAACTTTACCGTCGGCGTGGCCTTCGATCCGAAGAAGAAGCAGTACGGCAGTCCGACCGGCGGAGGAAACTTCTACCTCTTCAAGGGGATTCCCGCGGCAAACCGCGAGGCCGGCTGGAAGTTCATCACGGCGATGACCTCGCCGGAGAGCCTGGCCCAGTGGAGCATCGACACAGGGTACGTGGCCCCGCGGAAGTCGTGCTATGACGTGCCGGTGTACAAGGAATACACGACCAAAACACCGCAGGCCCTGGTCGCGCGGGATCAGCTTCAGTACGCCCAGCGCGAGCTCGGGACGCACCAGATGGCGCAGATCCAGACCCTCCTGAGCAATGCCATCCAGGCGGCACTCACCGGCAAGCAGTCACCGCGCGATGCCCTGAGCGCGGCCCAGGCGCAGGCCGACCAGATCCTGGCGAGCTTCAAGGACTGACAGCGGCCCGGGGGATGAGACCGTGGCGATGACCGGCGCAGTGCCCGCCGTGCCGCCGGCCCGGGCGCCCCGGGCCGGCTGGCGGCGGGCAGGGAGCGCATATCTCTATCTGCTCCCGTCGTTTGTCTTCCTCGTCGTCTTCAATCTCTGGCCGCTCCTGGAGGTCATAGACCAGAGCCTCTACCAGATCAATCTCCTCGCCCCAACGCACCCGTTCGTCGGTCTGGGGAACTACCGCGCACTTCTGACCAGTCCGCTCTTCTGGCAGGTAGTGCGCAACAGCGTGATCTTCGCCGTCGGAACAATCGTGCCGAGCCTGGTCCTCGCCCTTGCGCTCGCCCTGATCCTTAACCGGTCGCTTCCGCTCCTGGGCCTCTACCGCACCGCGGTGTTCTACCCGACCGTGCTCCCCATGATCAGCGCGGCGGCGATCTGGGTGTTTGTCTACATTCCCAGCTATGGCCTGCTCGATCGGGCGCTCTCAGTCGTCGGACTGTCGGAGATCAACTGGCTCGGGACAGCGAGCACCGCCCTGCCGGCGGTGATCATCTCGACGATCTGGCGGCAGACCGGCTACTATATGATCTTCTTCCTCGCCGGGCTCCAGGGCATCTCGACTGAGGTGCTGGAGGCAAGCGAGATCGACGGGGCAAATGGACTGCAGCAGCTCCGCTACCTCATCCTGCCCCTGTTAAGCCCAACAACAGCCTTCGTCACGACGATCGCCCTCGTCGCGGGCATTCAGGCGTTTGATCAGGTCTTTCTGATGACCCAGGGCGGACCGGACAATGCGACCAACCTCCCTCTCTACCTGCTCTACCAGATCGCCTTTATGAACTGGGATACTGGCCAGGCCGCGGCACTGACCGTTCTCCTGCTGGGTGTCCTCTTTGCTATCGGCTGGACGAACTATCGCCTGATGGATCGGCAGGCACATTATGGATGAGGCATCCATCTCGGCTGTGGATCTGGCGCTGGTCGACCGGCGCACGGCGGCCAGGGCGCGGCGGTGGCGGTGGTGGACTGTCGCGCGCGCGGTCATTGCCAGCGTCATCGGGCTGATCTGGCTGATCCCCCTGCTCTGGAGCGTCGTGACGGCGTTCCGGAGTGAGCGGGATCCCGTATCGCGCGGTCTGCTCTGGACAATGCCTCCCGGGCTGGAGAGCTTCGCCGACGCCTGGAACGCCGCGCCGTTCCCTCTCTACTACCTGAACACGATCATCATCGTGACCGGCATCCTCGCCGTTCAGCTTGTCACGATCACCCTGGCCGGTTACGCGTTCGGCCGCCTCTCCTTCCCTGGTAAGAACGTGCTGTTCGCGATCGCAATGCTGCAGTTCATGGTCCCGGCGGCCGCGCTGATCGTTCCGAATTATCAGACGATTCGCGCCCTCGGGCTGATCGACAACCGCCTCGGGATCATGCTCCCGGCCTTCGCCTCCGGCTTCGGCATCTTCGTGATGACCCAGGCCTTTCGCGCACTGCCTGGCGAGTTCGAGGATGCTGCTCGGATCGATGGGGCGAACTGGTGGCAGGTGCTCTGGCATGTATACGTGCCGCTAGGGCAGCCGTCCCTTGTCGCTTTTGCAGTCGTGTCGGTCTGCTACCACTGGAATGATTTCCTCTGGCCGCTGATCGTGACGAATACACCAGCCAGCCGCCCCCTGACGGTCGGTCTTGCCTCGTTCATCCAGAGTAGCGAAAGCGGCGCAGAGTGGCAGTTGATCATGGCGGGCACACTGCTCACTGCAATGCCGCTGTTGATTGCCTTCTTCATCTTCCAGCGCCGCTTCATCAGCAGCTTCATTCACTCTGGACTCCGGGCGTAAGGCTGATCAGAGCCGCTCTGCCCCGGCTGGAGCCGCCACATGGATGGGGCTGATCGGGAGACGGCCGCGCGGGGAACGCATCGGGAGCTGCCAGGCTTCCGTTTCGTGCCGGAGAACAGCCAGCGGCCGGCGACCGATGGTTTCGCACCGCGGATACTCGCCGGCCAGGGCTCAGCAGACCGCGCATACCACTCGTCAGCATGGTGGAGGCGGGAATCAGCCGTTCATCCTATGGCCGAATAAGATGAAATTCTCTTGCACTTCTGCCCGGGGAGCGATATCATACGGGTACCAGCTATCAAAAAGATAGCAAACACAAGGAGTCGATTGCGTGGCTCTGCTGAATTCACATGGGGCCGAGCTCGTGGAGGAGCTGGACGCCCAGGCATATTCTCGGACGGGTGCCGATGAGGAGATTCCCGAGGTGGACGAGGGATCAGCGGCACCCAATCCGCTTCAGATCTACCTTGACGAGATCGGGCACACCCCCCTGTTGACGGCAGCGGAGGAGCTTGCCCTCGCTCGTACCTATCGATCGGCCCCGGACTCGCCGGCTGGCCAGGAGGCGCGCCGCCGCCTGATCGAGGCGAATCTCCGGCTGGTAGTCAGTATCGCGGCACGGTACCAGAATCGCGGCCTTTCCCTGGCCGACCTGATCCAGGAAGGAAACGTCGGCCTGTTCCGGGCAGTCGACCGCTTCGACCCGGAGCGGGGCTTTCGCTTCTCGACGTACGCCACCTGGTGGATCCGCCAGGCGGTCACGCGGGCACTCGCCGAACGCGGCCGCACGATCCGTCTCCCCGTCCATCTGAACGATCTGCTCGGTCAGGTTTCCCGAGCGACGGCGCGGCTCGAGCAGGAACTCCTTCGCGAGCCAAGCCTGGACGAGCTTTCCGCGGCCCTTCATGTTCCGGCCGATCGGATCGAGGAGATGGTTGCGCGGTCAGCCGAGCCGGCCTCGCTCGAAGCGGCGCTCACCGATGACGGCACAACCCTGGCCGACCTCATACCCGATGACGTCGTGCCGGCCATCGATGCCCACATTGAGATGAACGAACTGCGGGAGACGCTCCAAGATGCGCTCCAGACCCTCGAGCCGCGCGAGCGGGCGATCATCACCCTGCGGTTTGGCCTCGGGGATGATCCGCCCCGAACACTCGCCGAGATCGGCCGTCTGATGCACATGAGCAAGGAGCGCGTCCGTCAGATCGAAGAACAAGCCCTCCGGAAGCTCCGCAACGGTCCGCTGGGATCGA
Source organism: Chloroflexota bacterium (assembly GCA_019690095.1). Taxonomy (GTDB): domain Bacteria; phylum Chloroflexota; class UBA6077; order FW602-bin22; family CADDYW01; genus JADGGD01. Next base: position 332 of record JADGGD010000122.1, on the reverse strand, counting down.
GTCTGCGATCGCTCGCCGCATGACGGCGGGAGATCATCCGCCGGTCACGTCTGCTCGCTCACGACCTCGAAGATCAGCTCATTTTCGCCCGATCGCAGATACCGGATAGTCTTGCCAAGCCGATTCGCGGCCATCGTGACGCGACGCTTGATCGTTGACTTCTTTTCTCCCGGAAGGATCTCTAGATCCCCTGCATAACCCGGCTTGATATTCTGCAGGTACTCGAGGTACGGTGTAAGATCCACTCGCGCTGAACGGGCCGAGCGTCTCTTCATAAGCTCTTCCGGCGATAGAACAGGCTTGAATTCCGGCATCCTTGCACTCCCTTCGGG
>JADGGD010000017.1 GCA_019690095.1 Chloroflexota bacterium | reverse complement strand
GGATGTCCGCCGGTGATTCTCCAGAGCAACGGCCTGCGTGGCGGGACGGTCGAGATCTCGGGCGACCTGAGCAGTCAGTTCATCAGCGCCCTGCTCATGGTCGCCCCGTGCACGCCGCTCGGCCTCGAGCTCCGGATCCGCGGTGACCTGGTCTCCAGGCCCTATGTAGAGATGACCCTCCACTCCATGGCCGCGTTCGGGGCGCGCGCGGAGAACCGCGACGGTCGCGTGATCGTGGTGCCTGGCGGCCAGGGATACCGAGCACGGGTCTATGACGTGGAACCGGATGCGAGTGCTGCTTCCTACTTTCTGGCCGCCGCTGCGGTGACCGGCGGACGGGTCCGCGTTATGGGCATTGATCGGTCCTCGGTCCAGGGGGATCTGCGGCTCGCCGATATACTGGAGCAGATGGGGTGTACTGTCGAATGGGGAAGCGGCTACGTCGAGGTACGCGGTCCTTCTCGCTTACGAGGAGTGGATGTCGACATGAACACCATGTCAGATGTTGCACCGACGCTGGCTGCGATCGCCCCCTTCGCCGCCGAGCCAGTGCGCATCCGCGGCGTTGCGCATATGCGCTTGAAGGAAACCGATCGGATCCGAGCCGTCACTACTGAGCTGACCCGCCTCGGGGCGATCGTGCACGAGTACGAGGACGGCTGGGAAATCTCTCCCTCACCGCTCCACCCGGCTGTTGTGCAGACCTACGATGATCACCGCATGGCGATGAGCTTCGCCGTCGTCGGTCTGCGTGTACCTGGCCTGTCGATCGCCAATCCATCCTGCGTCACGAAGACCTTCCCTGACTTCTTCGATCGCTTCGCACGGCTGGTCGAGGCGTGACGATCAGTATGGCCCATCAGACGGCACGACGCTGCTCGATGCGTTGATCCGTGATCAGGCGGCCCCGGGCCAGCCCTCAACGGGGCTGCTTCGGGCTCCGCTCGCCGTATCACGACGAGCGGGCCACCACTCCGCCGAGAGCGCTCTCGAGATCGGCGATCGAGACCGCTCCCACCCGCGTGACAGCTGGCGGCGAGGTTGTCACATCGATCACAGTCGAGTCGATGCCGCCCGGCGCTGGTCCCGCATCAAGCGCGATCATCACACGATCACCCAGCGCGGCTACCGATTCCTCGACAGTCCGCGGGCTCCGTTCACCCGAGCGGTTCGCGCTGGTCGTGGGAAGCGGACGGCCAAGACGCCGAACCAGGGCCCGGGGGACGATATGATCCGGCATGCGCACCGCGATCGTCGGCCCACCGGCCGCGACGATATCCGGGACCCCCACCCGCCGCGGTAGAACGATGGTCAGCCCACCGGGCCAGAATCGCTCCATAAGGATGCGGGCAGTCTTGGGAATTTCGAGCGCCACTGCCTCGACATCCTCGATCCGATCGACCAGGAGGGCGATCGGCTTCTCGGGCATTCGTCCCTTGGCCTCGTAGATGCGCGCCACGGCCTCCGGCCGATCAAGCGCCGCGGCAACCCCGTACACCGTATCGGTGGGCACAATGACCAGGCCGCCCTGGCGAAGCACCTCTGCCGCACGTTCAAGCGCAGTGGACGCATAGGCTGGTAGGACTGTCGAGCTCACGCGCGTGCACCTCCATCTCATGGCATTGTCTCGCCCGGCTCTGCTCCGCCTGCCACCCGGGCGGTGTCACTGCGATGACTCGATCCAGGCCGGCGAGATCCGGCAGCACCCGAGCATGGTGATTCGGGAGCCAGTGGCGCGCCAGCGCAAGGACCGCTGTTCCCTGGTCACTGCCAATCTCGGCGAAGAGTGCGCCCGTCGGCGATAGGCGCGGCGGGACCTCTGCGAACAATCGTCGGTACAGTGCCAGGCCGTCTGGACCGCCGTCAAGCGCGATTCGCGGTTCGCGCCGCACCTCTGGGGGAAGCCCAGGCATTGCCGCGGTCGGAATATACGGGAGATTAGCGATGATGAGATCATAACGGCCGCTGAGCGCCGCCAGGAGGTCAGACTGGACGAGCTGGACCCTGCTGGCGGCACCGAGCCGCTGTGCGTTCTCGCGCGCCACGGCGAGCGCATCGGCACTCACATCGAGCAAGACGACCCGAACCCATGGACACTCCAGAGCGATGGTAATCCCCAGGATTCCACTCCCCGTACCGACGTCGACGACTCGGACCGCGCCGGTACTCCGGACGAACGCAAGCGCTGCCTCAAGCAGGGACTCGGTCTCCGGGCGCGGCACCAGGACCCGCGCATCAACCCTGAAAGATCGCCCGTAGAACTCACGGGTGCCCAGCAGGTAAGCGAGCGGCTCGCCCGCGCAGCGGGCCGCGAGGAGCCGATGAAACTGTGCTGTCGCCGCCGGGCTGAGGGAGAAAGCCGGGTACAGGTAAAGCCATTCTCTGGGCCGGCCCAGCACCGCCGCCAGGAGCAAACGAGCCTCCAGACGCGCGTCATCGCCGGCGATCGGCCGGAGGCACGCCTCCCCCTGACGAATAGCCTCGGCCACGGTCATGACCGTCCCTGCTCCCCCGCAAGTGCGCGGGCGCGGCGATCGGCCGCGATCAAGGCTTCGATCGGCTCGTCCAGGTCACCGTCGAGGATACTTTCCAGATTATGCCAGGTCTGCCCGATCCGGTGATCGGTCATGCGGTCCTGAGGAAAGTTGTAAGTGCGAATCTTTTCACTGCGCTCGCCGGTTCCGACCTGCTGACGGCGAACGGCGTCGATCTCCCGTGCCTGCTTGCGCTGTTCGAGGTCGTACAGGCGGGCGCGCAGGACCGCCATGGCCTTGTTCTTGTTCTTGAGCTGCGATCGCTCGTCCTGGCACGTCACAACGATGCCGGTGGGCAGGTGAGTAATGCGAATCGCGGTGCTGTTCTTCTGAACATTCTGTCCACCCGCGCCAGAGGATCGGAAGACGTCGATCCGCAGATCGTCCGGATTGATCTGCACCTGTACTTCATCCACCTCCGGCAGGACCGCCACCGTCGCGGTCGACGTGTGGATCCGCCCGTTTGCCTCAGTTACGGGAACGCGCTGAACGCGGTGGACGCCGCTCTCGTACTTTAGCCGCGAATAGGCACCCCGGCCGCGGATCTCGAAGATGATCTCTTTGAAGCCACCGATACCCGTCTCATGGGCATCAATGACCTCCGTGCTCCAGCGCTGCCGCTCCGCGAACCGCGTGTACATGCGGTAGAGATCGGCGGCGAAGAGCGCTGCCTCATCGCCTCCCGCCCCGGCCCGAATCTCGACGATGACATCGCGCTCATCATTCGGATCGGACGGCACGAGTAGCTCGCGCATCGCGGCTAGAAGCTCCTCCTGCCTCCGCTCGAGAGCGGCGACCTCCTCGCGGGCCAGCTCGACGATCGCCGGGTCGCTCTCCGTGCGCACGAGCTGCCGGGCATCCGCGAGCTCGCGGGTGACCTTCTGGTAATCGCGGTAACGGGTCACGATCTCCTCGAGCGCGGCCCGCTCGCGGGCGATGCTCTGGAGGCGCTCCGGATCGGCGAGAACGTCCGGGTCGGCCATCGCGCTCAATAGCTCATCGTATCGCCGGGCCATGGCCTCGACCGTATCGATCATGAACGTTCCCCCTTTCCAGGCACATGCATGCGTTTCTGGCTCTCTCCTGACTCACCGCGGCGCCCGCGCAATCGGCTGACAGCGTGATAAGGGCAAGCTGCCCAGCGCAGGCATCCACTCACACGAGCCAGGCGTATCAAAACAAACCGGCCCGACAATCCCTTTCCGCACGACCGGGATCATCGCGGCCAAATATGTATTATACCATGTGCTTTCTAGCTGTCCGACCGTCCATCGCTGTCGCGCGCATCTCGCCGCCCCGGTGTCAGGATCGCCCGACCGATCCGGTTCAGCCACGCGCCCGGCCGAGACCCCGCAGTCGCGAACTGTTCCGGATTGGCAACCGTCAGGATCAGCGATGCCCCCTCGGCCGGCACTGCCAGCCGAAGAATCGGCATTCCGGCCGCATGCCCACGACAGTCGATGCGTCCGAGCACCCGCGCGGCCGCAGGGAGATCCGGCGCGGCCAGCATCAGCTGCCGGCCGCAGAAACCGCGCTGATCGAGCGACCAGCCGAGTCCGCGCGCCCGACTCAGGACACGCCGACCGACCCGACTCAGCGGGTCGACCAGCTCGAAGCGGATCGATGGCATACGGCTCAGGTCTGCGCCAATCCCCACCACATCGCGCTCACCCCGCAGGCGTTGGAACAGCCAGAGAGGGAGGAATGTCATCGGCTGAAGCCAGAGAACAATCCGTATGCTGGTGAATGGCGCGACCGGCTGATCGATCCGGAGTTCCATTCGTCCCACACCCAGCACCCGCACGCGGCTGACCGGCCCGACCTCGGAAAGCGATTGCGCCAGCGTTCGTGCGAGGAAGCGGACCCGCCGTTGCTGGAGCCCGACGCCGATGACCGACCATCCAACCAGGGCGATCAGGAGAAGGAGTGCACCACCGATCAGCAGGTCGCGCTCTATCCCCATGTCGTGACCTCAGCCTGACCGTGCGCGGCCTTCCCCAGCGCGGAGGTGGAAGAGGGGCGGCAGGCTCGATCATCCTGCCCGGTCAAGGGCGACCCCGAGGGGCACCGGCTGTCTGCACCAGCTGCTCCAACAGCGGGTATCAGCAACTGGAATAGGCGGCATGAGTCCCCTCGCGAAGCACCGGCAGGCATATCATGGGAGGGATGCCAGGAAGGCCTCAACGTGCCGCCGCACTTCGTCGAGGCTATCGCCACCGAACTTCTCAAGCAGGGCATCCGCCAGGACGTACGCGACCATCGCCTCGCCGATGACCGCTGCGGCAGGCACCGCGCATACATCCGACCGCACGTACTGGCTCGGTACATCCTGACCGGTGGCCAGGTCTACCGTTGGCTGAGGGGTGGCAGTTGTTGAGATTGGCTTCTTCACCGCGCGCACGACCACAGGCTGGCCGTTCGTCACACCGCCCTCCAGGCCACCGGCCCGATTAGTCAGCCGCTCCAGACGCCCACGCCGCATGGTCATGCCGTCGTGCGCCTCGGTCCCGTAGCGCTCACCGGCGACGAAGCCGTCTCCGATCGCCACTGCCTTGATGGCGTGAATACTCATCACGGCCTGGGCCAGACGACCATCCAGCTTCCGGTCCCACTGGACGTAACTCCCCAGCCCCGGCATTACTCCGAAGGCCACGACCTCAAAGACCCCGCCCAGCGTATCGTGGCGCTCCTTGGCGGCGTCGATCGCTGCGCGAAGCCGTTCCTCGCTCTCAGGATCAGCCACCCGCACTGATGACGCCTCCACCCGTTCGACCACCGCAGGGTCCGAGAGGTCGCCCGGCGTCGCCTTCGCAGTGCCGATCTGGAGAACCTGCGACCGGATCACGATCCCGAACTCTGCCAGCAGGCGTTTAGCGATCGCCCCGATCGCCACGCGCATCGCTGTCTCCCGCGCACTCGCCCGCTCCAGCACCGGTCGGATATCGTCCAGGCCGTACTTCAGCAGGCCGGCCAGGTCTGCATGCCCCGGCCGCGGCACGGTCATCCGCGGCAGCTCATACTCTTTGTCTTTCCAGTTCGGCCAGTCGCGGTTTTCGATGCGCAGGGCAATTGGCCCGCCGGTCGTCCGACCGCGCCAGACCCCCCCGAGGATCTCTGCCCGGTCGGACTCGATCTTCATGCGTCCTCCGCGTCCGTACCCCTGCTGGCGCCGCCAGAGGTCACGCGCGAGATCATCAGGTGAGAGCGGCACGCCGGCCGGCATCCCATCCAGGATGCCGGTCAGACATGGACCGTGCGATTCACCTGCGGTCAGCCAACGCAGCGCCACGTGAGATCACCTGTCACAGCCGTCGCCCGACTGCGTGGGCGATCTGGCGAAGCTCGGTCATCAGCTTGGCGAACGCCTCCGGACGCAGGGACTGCGCTCCATCGGAGAGCGCGCGGTCGGGATTCGGATGTACCTCGATAATCAGACCGTCTGCCCCGGCCGCGATCGCCGCTTTCGCCGCCGCTGCCACCAGATTTGCCTTGCCGGTCGCATGACTGGGATCCACGATCACCGGCAGGTGGGTCAACTGCTTCGCCACCGGGACCGCGTTGATATCGAGCGTATTACGAGTCGCCGTCTCGAAGGTGCGGATGCCGCGCTCGCAGAGTACAACATCGTAGTTGCGGTTCGAGAGGATATACTCTGCAGACATCAGCCATTCGTGGATCGTGCACATCATGCCGCGCTTGAGGAGGACCGGCATCGCCGCCTTGCCCACGTCCTGGAGCAGGCTGTAGTTCTGCATATTCCGCGCGCCGATCTGGAGCATATCCACGTGAGCCCGCATCGTCTCAATATCCGCGGCCGCCATCACCTCGCTCACGACCGGCAGGCCGAAGGTCTCGCGCACCTCGGCCAGGAGCTCAAGCGCCGGGATCCCCAGGCCCTGAAAGGTATAGGGCGACGTCCGCGGCTTGAAGGCCCCACCGCGCAGCATCTTTGCGCCGGCCTCCTTCACCGCCGCAGCGACCTCGAAGATCTGCTCCCGACTCTCCACGGCACACGGGCCGGCGATAACCACGATCTCGTCGCCGCCAATTCGCACCCCGTCTACCGTCACGATCGTATTCTCGGGCTTGAAGTCGCGCGAGGCCAGCTTGAACGGATGGAGCACTGGCACAACCCGCTCGACACCATCCAGCACCTCCAGTGCTTCAACCGAAAGCGGTCGCTCGTCACCGATGATCCCGATGATCGTTCGCTCCTCGCCGCGGGAAAGATGCGCCCGAAATCCCAGTTCCTCGATCCGCGCGACCACCTGCTGAATTTGCTCCTCGGTCGCGCGCCGCTCCATGATGACGATCATGCGCCCAGCTGACCTTTCCTCGACAGTCTCTCGACCAGCATTCCACTCGCCTGCGTTGACCGGCACCTGCCAAACCCCATGAATCCAGCCCTCCCCCGTCTCCCCGATCGGCCATCGACACCGCCCGACGCTGGACGTGCGATCACCGGGCGCCGCGACGGTACCGGGAAGGGTTATTACCTGGCGGCATTATAGGAACGTCCGTCCGGCGCTGTCAACGCGATCGGCGCGGGGGACGCTCCGGACCATATCGCCCGGCGGCGCCGTCCGGCGGAGATCCCCGCCTGCTCCGCAAGCGGCGCGTCACCAGCCAGAGCAGACCATAGACCGCCCCGATGCCAGCCAGGAAATACGCCTCGGAGATAAGCTCAGGCAGATCACTGTCCCGCAGGCGAAGAAGCCGGAACAGCACAATGACCGCCGTCGAGAGGCCAAAGAGGAGGACGACCTGATTGAACCGCTTCCGGGCAAAGAGGAACAGCAGAACGAGCAGCGCGCTGACGAGCAGCCAGAACGCGCAGCGGGCGGCCAATGGGCGACTCCTGATCTCGTCAAACGCGCCGGTGGGGCCTGTCCGTTACAGTTTAGTTGGCTTGCATCCCCCGGTCAACTCATGATAGATTCCCGAGCAGAAAGCGAGGCGTTATGGAGCATTCTCCGCTGGCGGATGTTGTCGCGGCGGTCGCCGGTCTAGAGCAGGCGTCACCTGGCTTCTGCGGGAACCCGGATATCCACCCGGACCTCAGGCGCGAAGCGCGGACCGGTGTGCCCGAGGTGATCCTGGCCCGGGGGAAGGAACCGGAGCAGATTCGAACGCTCGTCCGCACCTTCGTCGAGCGGACCGGTCGCGCCATCGTGAGTCGGATCGCGGATGACCTGGCGCGCGATATCGCGGGCGAGTATCCAGATCACTGGGTCCATCACGAGCGGCGGGCGCGCATGCTGGTTATCCGCCAGCCGGATCTCCGCATCCCGACCGGCGGGGCTGTCGGGATCATCGCCGCCGGCACGGCTGACCTCCCCGTTGCCGCCGAGGCACGGATCATGGCCGAGGAGATGGGATGCACAGTCACCATGGTCGCCGATGTGGGCGTGGCCGGACTGCACCGCCTTTTCGCCCCCCTGAAGGCGATGCTCGATGCCGGTGTCGATGTCATCATCGTCGTCGCCGGCATGGATGGGGCCCTTCCCTCGGTCGTCGCCGGGCTGGTCGACGTGCCGGTGATCGGCCTGCCAACGTCAACCGGCTACGGGATCGGCGGCGGTGGGCTCGCGGCGCTCCTGAGCATGCTGCAGACCTGCGCACCCGGACTCTCTGTCGTCAATATCGACAACGGGGTCGGCGCGGGCATCAGCGCCGCGCTCATCGCCCGACGGGTGGCGCAGGCACGCGGCCGTTAACCCCGGCGGTGATCTAGCGCGGGCGGACCACCATTGCGTGGATGGGTGGTGGTCCTTTTTTCTATGTGGAGGAGCGATGAAGATCCTGTATTTTGACTGCTTCTCGGGCATCAGTGGGGATATGGTTCTCGCGGCGATGCTCGATCTGGGCCTCTCTCTGGCCGATCTACGGGCAATGGTAGCATCGCTCCCCATTGAACGGGTCCGGATTGAAGCCGAACGGATCACCCGCCAGGGGATCACCGGGCACGTGGTCCGGGTGATCCCGGATGAGCAGGCGAAGACAGCCCGACACCTGCACGAGATCCAGGAGATCCTTGACCACGGTTCCCTGCCGCCTCCGGTTCGCGAGACTGCCGGGCGCGTCTTTCGTCTTCTAGCCGAGGCCGAGGCACAGATCCACGGCGTGACGCCAGAGGAGGTGCATTTCCACGAGGTGGGGGCAGTCGACTCGATTGTCGATATTGTCGGGGCGGCATGGGGCCTGCACACGCTGGGCATCAGGGCGGTCTATGCATCACCGGTGCCCACCGGCACCGGCACGGTGGAGACAGCCCACGGAACACTCCCGGTCCCGGCCCCCGCGACCATGGCCCTGCTCGCGCGCTGCCGGGCCCCCTTGCGGGCCAGCCCAGCCATGACCGAGCTGGTTACCCCGACCGGGGCCGCTCTCCTGGCCGCGCTGGCCCGCTTCGAGCAGCCGGCTCTCTCTCTCGAAGCGGTCGGCTACGGCTTCGGCCAGAAAACCCTTCCCTGGCCGAACGTACTCCGCCTGTGGCTTGGCGAGGGAACGCCAGCCCTCGAGAGCGACCGCGTGAGCATCCTCGAGGCCAACCTTGACGACGAGTCGCCGGAGATCCTGGGGGCGGCCATGGAAACCCTCCTGGATGCGGGGGCCCTGGACGTATCGTTTACCCCGATCCAGATGAAGAAGAACCGTCCCGCGGTGAAGCTCACCGTGCTGGCTGAGCCAGCGCGCATTGATGCCCTCGCCGCCCGTGTGCTCGAGGAGACCTCGACCCTCGGCGTTCGGATCTGGGAAGCGCGGCGCCTGAAGAGCCCGCGCCGCCATGGGGTGGTGGAAACGCCGTGGGGTGAGGTAGCGGTCAAGGTGAAGCAGATCGGCCAGCGACTGGTCGCCGCGCCGGAGTTTGAGGCATGCCGCCAGGCCGCCCGAGCAGCCGGGGTCCCTATCGCCGAGGTATACCGCGCTGCGATTGCGTGTGCCCAGACGGGAAGGATAAAATATACAGAAGATTTCGATCCGCCAGCCGATCGCCGGCCTTCCGGGGCATCGTCGGATCGGGCCGATCAGGAGAACGACCGGGCGAGCGCCAGACCTTTCTCTGTGGATATGCGAGGGTGAGGACACGAGCAATGAAGACCAGCAGCGAGATCCGGAACGCCTTTCTCCGGTTTTTCCAGCAAAAGGATCACATTGTCCTTCCAAGCTCCTCGCTCGTGCCAGAGGGGGATCCCTCCCTGCTGCTGACCAACGCCGGGATGGTCCAGATCAAGCCGTATTTCCTCGGCCAGGCCACGCCTCCGGGACCGCGTCTGGCCAGCGTCCAGAAGTGCTTCCGAACCGTGGACATCGAAACGGTCGGGAATGAGCGGAATCTCACCTTCTTCGAGATGCTGGGCAATTTCTCCGTAGGCGACTACTTCAAGGAAGGAGCCATCGCCTTTGCCTGGGAGTTCCTCACACAGCAGGCGGGCTTTGATCCGAAGCGTCTCTGGCCAACAATCTATCCAGATGACGAGGAGGCCTTCGTGGCCTGGCAGCGGGTGACCGGCGTCCCCGCCGAGCGGATCATCCGCCTCCCGGATAACTGGTGGGAAGCCGGACCCGTCGGCCCGAATGGCCCTGACTCGGAGATCTACTACGACCGCGGGCCAGAGTTTGGGTGTGGACGACCGACCTGCCAGCCCGGCTGTGACTGCCCGCGCTTCCTGGAGGTCTGGAATCTGGTCTTCATGCAGTATTACCGCGACGAAACCGGTGCCCTGTCCCCCTTGCCGCGGAAGAATATCGATACGGGCATGGGGCTGGAGCGCCTGACCATGCTCCTCCAGGACAAGCGCACAGTCTATGAGACTGACCTCTTTGCTCCAATCATCCAGAAGGCCGCGGACATTGCCGGGGTGCGCTACGGCGCGGATGAGTCGGCTGATTACTCCCTGCGCGTCGTCGCCGACCACAGCCGGGCTGTGACGTTCCTGGTCGCTGACGGCGTACTTCCCAGTAACGAGGGGCGCGGCTACATCCTTCGGCGCGTCCTTCGCCGCGCTGTTCGCCACGGACGGCGGCTCGGGATCGAGCGCACCTTCCTCGGTGAGACGGCTGGTGTAGTGATCGACCTGATGGGCACGACCTATCCCGAGCTTGTCCAGCGGCGTGACTTCATTTGTAAGGTCATCGAAATGGAGGAGAGCCGCTTCGGCCAGACGCTCGCCGTTGGGCTCAACCTGTTGGATCAGTTCATCGCCGAGGCGCGGCAGGCCGGCCGCACCGAACTCGCCGGGAGCGACGTGTTCCGCCTCTATGACACCTACGGCTTCCCGGTCGAGCTCACGACTGAGCTGGCGCGAGAAGCTGGCCTCCGGGTGGATCTTGAGGGATTCCAGCAGGCGATGGCCGAGCAGAGAGAGAAGGCGCGGGCAGCGTCCAAATTCGGCGCAGGCGCACGGCAGAACGCCGAGGCATACGCCCAACTCCCCCTGGAGGTGGAGTTTCTGGGCTATACCCGTCTTGCGGCAACGTCCCAGATCGTTGGAATGATTATGGGAGGACGAATCGTCGGTGACATGGCCGCGGGCGATGAGGGTGAGATTGTCCTGCGAGAAACCCCGTTCTACGCTGAAGCGGGCGGCCAGGTTGGTGACACAGGACGGATCGCCAACGAACGGGGAGTTGCCGAGGTTCTCGATACCCAACGGCCAGTGCCAAACCTGATCGTCCACCGCGTGCGCATCCTGGAGGGTGCTCTGCTGGCAGGGGACATCGTCGAAGCGACGGTTGACGCAGAGCGGCGAGCGAGCATCGCCCGCCATCACTCCGCGACCCATCTTCTCCACAAGGCACTTCGGGAGATTCTTGGAACACACGTCCAGCAGGCCGGATCCCTGGTCGCTCCGGACCGGCTTCGCTTTGACTTCACGCACTTCCAAGCGGTCACCCCCGAGGAGCTGGCGGCGATCGAAGCGCGGGTCAACGAGGAGATCCGAGCGAACCTCCCTCGGGGCACGACGATCACGACCTATCAGGAAGCGCTGGCAGCCGGGGCCATGGCGCTGTTCGGCGAGAAGTACGGCGAGCGCGTCCGCATGGTGTGCTTCGGTGACTACAGCTGTGAACTCTGCGGCGGCACGCATGTGGAACGCACCGGCGATATCGGCGCCTTCGTCATTGTCTCCGAGCAGAGCGTCGGGGCAGGCGTGCGGCGGATCGAGGCGCTCGCGGGCGAGCCTGCCGTGCGCTTTATCCGGGAGCGCCTGGCCGCGTTTGATCGAATGAGCAGCCGGCTGGGCGGCGAACCCGAAGTGCGGGTACAGGCCTTGCTAGAAGAGTTGCAGGCAGAACGTCGCACTGTCGCGCAGCTGCGGCGCCAGCTAGCAGCGAGCCAGGCCGAGCGGTTGTTGAACGAGGCGGTGCAGGTTGATGGAATCACGGTTGTCTCAGCGCGGGTTGATGCTCCCAGCACTGAGGCCCTTCGCGAGATGGGTGATGTCCTGCGCGATCGCGTCCAGCGCGGCGTGGTTGTCCTCGGGAGCGTCTTTAACGGTAGGCCTGGTCTTGTGGCCATGGTAACGCCCGGGGTCGGGATCAACGCGGCGGATCTCGCGCGAACGGTAGCCATCCGGATCGGGGGAAGCGGAGGCGGCCGGCCCGATCTCGCGCAAGCTGGTGGCCGACATCCGGAGAAACTCTCCGAAGCGCTCGCCGAGGTCGTTCCGTACGTACGGGCTCACCTCGGCCGCTGAGTGACAGGCGGCCGGCGTTCCGGACCGGAACACGAGGGTGAAGGGTGTGGAACGGACCGTCTCCGGGAGAAGACCAGCCGTCAGAGGGAGGGGCATTCCGCTGTATCGTCGCTGATGCCGCTGATGATGCTGCATCACTGCGGGCGAAGCTTCTCGCGGTGACGCACCGGCGGGTCGCACTCGTGATACCCGACCACAACCCGCGACTGGCCGTCCCGCTCGCCCTGCGACTCCTGGCCCGGGCCGCCGCGCGCGAGTCTATCCGTCTTGCCCTCGTGTCCCGGGCGCGGCCACTTCGCCGCCTGGCGCACGCAGAGGGATTGCCAACCTTTTCTTCTTTGAGATCTCTCTCCCCTCCGGAGGATCAACTTCCATCCCCCCTGCGCGCCAGCCTTCACGATCTGCAGGATCACGTGGCAGGCAGTCTGACCTGGCTTGCTGCGATCACCCTTGTTGTTAGTTTCGCGCTGGTCGTGGGCCTCCTCGTCCCGCGTGCTGTCGTCTACGTGCAGCCGATCTCCCAATCGATCAGCGGAACTGTGCGCGTGCAGGCGGACACCCAGGCTACGCACGCTGATCCCTCACGGGGACTGATTCCGGCGCGTGATGTCTACCTGGAAATCCACACTTCCGCCACAGCACGGGTGCCCGGTCCCGGGCGTTCCACGGATGGCCGCGCCGTGGGCTATATCACCGTTGAAAATCGCACAACTGAACCGGTCGTCGTCCCAGCGGGGAGCGATTTCAGCACGATCTCCGGCATCCATTATCAGACAACCCAACCGGTTACCCTTCCCCCACGTGTTGGCGCGACGGCAACGATACCGATTATCGCGCTGTTCGCCGGCACGGCCAGCAATGCGGAGCGCGGACAGGTCATCGTCGTCGGAGGACGTCTCCGCTGGCTCATCACGGCCGTCAACGCGGAGCCGATCGTCGGAGGTGGCCCGCCAGGGGAGCCGTTCGTGACCGCCTGGGAAACCAAAGCGACCGTGGATCAGGCTATGGCCGAGGCGCGGCGCAGGGCGGCAGCAGCCCTTGAAGCGCAGACCCTTCCTGGTGAGACGGTCGTACCGGAGACGGTCGATATCCAACCGATTGAGGAGGTATTCGATCACTTGCCGGGAGAGGCAGCATCGCGCGTAACCGTCCACCTCACAGCACGGGCCCACGCCATAATCGTGAGCCAGAGCGACCTTGCCACGGTCGCCGCGCTGCGCTGGCAGCCGCAAATCCCAGGCGGCTACGTGCCGCGTGCCGGCTCGATCCGCGTCGGATCATCGCGGATCGTGAGCAGGACCGCTGATCATGGCATCATCTTCGATGTTCCACTGACGGCAACGGTTGAGGCTGCCTTGAATACCGATGTAATCGCTTCGTATGTGCGCCTCCGACCGCCTGGCGATGCCCAGCGCGACCTTGCCCACCTGCCCGGCCTTGCGAAACCAGCCCGGGTCGAGATCATCCCCCATTGGATGCCGGTCGCCCTCCGCGTCCAGATCATCGACTCCAGCTCCTCCAGACCAGCACCTGCAGTTGCACCATGAGAGCGCTCGGCCTTGATATCGGTGACCGTCGGATCGGGGTCGCCGTCAGCGATCCAACTGGTCTGGTCGTCCGCCCCCTGACTGTCCTTCGCCGCCGTTCCGAGCCGCAGGTGGCCGAAGCGATCCAGGCCCTGATAGACGAGCTCAGGGTCGACGTTGTCGTTGTTGGAATCCCCCTGCTCGCAGATGGAACGCGTGGACAGCAGGCCGAGAAGACACTCGCATTCGTACGCTATCTGCAGAGGCGCCTGACACGCCCGGTTGAGACCTGGGATGAGCGCTTCTCGACTCAGGATGCCATGCGTGAGCTCGTCGCCATGGGGGTGCGCCCGCGCCCGCGCCCCGAGATGGTCGATGCGGCGGGCGCCGCGGGGATGCGCGCCCCCGGGCTGACCGCACGTCGCGCCAGGCCGACACCGTCAATGTGATAGAATCCGACCAAAATCGAGCATGCGCACTCCAAGGATGTGGCCACGCTTCACTCGCGCGGGCGCTGTTCTCGGCGCTCTTCTTGCCCTGGTGATTGTCACAGCCGGGCTGTTGATCTGGAAGACGGGCTCGGCCGCCAGCGCGGCATTCCAGGTTGTTGAAGTGACCCTGGGCCAGCCTGTCTCCAGTGATGATCGTGCGGTCCGGTTCGTGGTCCGCCGGGGGGAGACGGCGGCGGCGGTGGGCGAGCAATTGCAGGCAGCCGGGCTCGTGCGCAGTGCACTCGGCTTCCGGCTTGCGGTTGAGCTGGCCGGTCTCGGATCCCACCTTGAGGCTGGCGAATATGAGCTTCGGCCGAACATGTCGCTGGCTCGCGTGATCTCGATCCTGGCACAGGGTCGGGTGGTCGGTGATCTCCTGACTATTCCAGAGGGCTGGCGAGCAACCGAGATCGCCGACGCCTTGGAACACGGCGGTGTGACGGGCCGTGCCGATTTCATGGCAGAGGTAGAGCACCCTGACTTTCCCCTTCCACCGGTCCTTGCCCCGGCAATCGGTCAGGGCTCACTCGAAGGATTCCTTTATCCGGACAGCTATCGGCTCCTGCCGCGAATGCCAGCCGCAGAAGTCGCCCGGACGATGGTCGCAACATTCGCGCACCGCCTAACCCCCGATCTCCTCCAGGGCTTCACTGCCCACGGGCTTACCCTGCGCCAGGCCGTCACCCTGGCCTCGATCGTAGAGCGGGAAGCAGTACGGCCCGACGAGCGCCCGGTGATTGCCTCGGTGTACCTGAACCGCCTCCAGCGGGGCATGCGCCTGCAGGCAGATCCAACGGTTCAGTTCGCCCTGGTTGGCCCCAATCCCGCGGCCGAGCCGCCGGGCGGGTACTGGAAGAGCGCTTTGAGTGCGCTCGACCTCCGGATCCGCTCGCCCTACAATACCTACGTCGTGACGGGACTGCCGCCCGGCCCGATCTGCAACCCGGGGCTGTCCTCCCTCGAGGCCGTAGCGCATCCCGCTTCGACGGAGTACCTGTACTTCGTTGCCCGGCCGGACGGCTCTCACGCGTTCGCTCGGACGCTTGAGGAGCACGAGCGAAACGTAGCACTCTATCAAGGCACCTCCGGTCAGCAGTGAGTCTGGCAATGCAGATCGTCGGACTGATCGGTCACCCGGTTGGCCACTCGATCTCCCCTGCTTTCCAGCAGGCGGCGTTCGACGCGCTGGGCCTCCCGGTCCGGTACGAGGCGTGGGATACGCCGCCGGGATCACTCCCCACGACAATTGCCAGACTCCGCGCACCGGATTACCTCGGTGCCAACGTCACGATCCCGCATAAGCAGGCCGTCATCTCACTGCTCGATGCTGTCGACCCCTTCGCCCGCGCCATTGCAGCAGTGAACACGATCGTCCGTCAGGAGGATGGCACGCTCGTCGGCTACAACACCGATGTCGAGGGGTTTACGCGGTCGCTCCGTGACGAGGCAGGCACGGATCTCGGCGGATGCCGCGTTGTCCTGCTCGGCGCGGGGGGTGCGGCACGAGCAGTGGCCGCCGCGGCCGCCGTGCAGCGTGCGGCGATCCTCACGATATGTGCCCGACGAATCGAGCAGGCCGAAGATCTCCGGGATATGCTGGTACGCACAGAACTGCTTGGTCCGGGCATGGAGACACGCGTGCTCGGGCTCACGTGTCCGGGGGAGATGCTTGGCAGAACGATCGAGACCTGTGATGTTCTGGTGAACGCAACACCAGTGGGCATGGCCGGTCATCCATCACCCGCATCCACGGTGATTGACCCGGCGTGGATCTCACCGCGGACACTTGTGGTTGACCTCATCTACAACCCGCCGATCACGCCCCTGCTGGCCGCGGCCGCTGCACGCAGCGCCCGTACATTGAATGGACTGGGGATGCTGATCTACCAGGGGGCTGCCGCCTTCGAACGATGGACCGGCCGTGCCGCACCTATTGAGGTTATGCGGGCGCGCGCGCGGGAGGCACTCCATGGATGAGTACAGACGCACTGTGAGGCCGGCACGTAGAACGGGCCTGCCGCTCTTGTCCTCCCGAACGCGCCTCCGGGCAACGACGATCCTCGTCGTCCGGCGGGACGGGCACGTTGCCATGGGAGGTGACGGTCAGGTGACCGTGGGCGATGTGGTGATGAAACACACCGCTCGCAAGGTGCGGACGCTCCATCACGGGACCATCCTGGCCGGTTTCGCCGGCGCGGTCGCCGATGCACTGACGTTGTTCGAGCGGTTCGAGGCGCAACTGGAGAAACACCACGGCCAGCTGCGCCGGGCTTCGGTCGAGCTGGCGAAGGAATGGCGGACAGATCGCTACCTTCGCCGGCTCGAGGCCCAGCTCTGCCTCGCCGACCTCTCGCAGATTCTCGTCGTCTCGGGAGACGGCGAGGTCATCGAACCGGATGACGACATCGTCGCTGTTGGCTCCGGCGGCGCCTTCGCCCAGGCAGCCGCCAAGGCTCTCATCGAGAATACAAGCCTCTCAGCAGCTGAGATCGTCCGCAAGGCCATGAACATCGCCGCATCGCTGTGCATCTATACGAATACCAACATTACCATTCTCGAGCTGCCGTCCCCACCGACCCAACCCGAGGGATGACCCTTGGGGCGCGGTAAGCTAACCCGCTTTTTCTATTTCCTCGGTCTTGTTCAGTCGTCCGGCTCTGTGCGGCCGTCACGCCGTGCCAGCGGCGTCTGGCACCGCTGGCCCTGGCTACTATTGGTGGCCCCGATTTGGGGTGTGCTCACTGCGGCCGACTGCGGTATGCTAGACTTGAGATTCATCACTATCGCACCTCTGCCAGGAGGACGGGGGTGGAGAATCTGACACCGCGCGAGATCGTCGCGCAACTTGACAAGTACATCGTCGGTCAGGAGGCGGCCAAGAGGGCCGTCGCCATTGCCCTGCGCAACCGCTATCGACGACAGCAGCTGCCTCCCGATCTGCGCCGCGATATTCTGCCCAAGAATATCCTGATGATTGGCCCAACCGGTGTGGGAAAGACTGAGATCGCACGGCGCGTTGCCCAGCTCGTCGACGCGCCCTTCGTGAAGGTAGAGGCCACCAAGTTCACCGAAGCCGGATACGTTGGACGCGACGTCGAATCGATCATCTTTGATCTGGTCGAGGTAGCAATCGACCTCGAGCACGATCGTCATCTGGCCCAGGTTCAGGACAAGGCCGAGCGGCTTGCCAAGGAGCGTCTCGTCAGCTATCTGTACAAGCAGCTGAACGGATCGCGTCCGGGCCACCGGCGGGCCCGGATTCGCCGTCAGAGCAGTCGGCGCGAGGTGGGCTCGGCTGCCAGCCGCTCCGAGGATGCAGCGGTACCGCTCTACGAGCGCGCCCACCTGCGGGATCTGCTGGAGAAGTCCCAGCTCGACGATACGATGGTCGAGATCGAGCTCACGGGCGATGCGGTAGGCTACGATGGGTACGTTGAGCCCCCGCCCGGCTACGATGACGGCTATGAGTGGTACGGCCCACCCTATCGTCAGCCGTCGAAGCGCATCCGTCGTGTGTCGGTGAAAGAGGCGCGCCGTTTGCTCACCCGGGAAGAAGCGAACAAACTGGTTGACTTCGATGAGGTGATCGACGCGGCCCTGGATCGCGTCGAGCAGAGCGGCGTCGTATTCATCGACGAGCTGGACAAGATCGCCGGACCGCGGGTCGAGGTCGGGGCGGACATCTCCGGCGAGGGCGTCCAGCGGGACCTCCTGCCGATCGTCGAGGGATCGGTGGTCATGACGCGGTATGGGCCGGTGAAGACCGATCATATCCTGTTCATCGGCGCTGGAGCGTTCTATCAAAGCAAACCGTCTGACCTGATCCCGGAGCTCCAGGGGCGCTTCCCGATTCGAGTCGAACTGAGTCCGCTCGGGCGCGATGAGTTTCGACGGATTCTGACCGAAACCGATACCTCCCTGGTGAAGCAGTACCAGGCCCTCCTGCAGACGGAAGGCGTTGATCTACGCTTCACCGACGATGCTATCGATGCCATCGCGGACGTTGCCTGCCGGGTTAACGAGACGACCGAAAACATCGGGGCGCGGCGGCTCCAGACCGTCCTCGAGCGGGTGCTGGAAGATATCTCGTTCGATGCCCCGATATATGCAGGCCGAACGGTCACCATCGATGCGGCATATGTCCACGAGCGGATGCGTCCTATCCTGGTGAACGACGACCTGACCCGCTACATTCTCTGAAGCGCGTTCTGAGCCGCACCTCTGGCCGTGACTGGCGAGGCGAGACGCTGTAGCGAGCGAACTCAGAACTCGATGCCGGTTCCATCCGATCGCTCGAAGCGCATCATACCTTCTGGTATGCTCGCGTCCTGGAGAGTCCCGGGGAACCGGGGTGTCCGGGGCGCGGGTCTGGTTGCTCGGGCCGATGGTGGATGGTATACTTTCGTGGCGCCCTTTTTAGGGCGTACTCTGCACGCCCTCTGACTGAATCGGTCGTGTCCGGAGGTGGTCGAGCCGGGCTCCGGTCAGGATGACGAGGGCGGAAGGGGCGGCCCTTTTTCATGGGCCGACGCGAACGAAGGAGGGTTTAACACAATGGCAAACGTCGTTTCGATGAAGTTGCTGCTCGAAGCCGGGGTCCATTTTGGCCACCAGACGCGGCGCTGGGATCCCCGGATGAAGCCGTATATCTTCACCGAGCGCAACGGCATCCACATTATCGACCTTCAGCAGACTGTCGCGAAGCTGACCGAGGCGTACAACTTCCTCCGCGATCTCGCGGCGGCGGGCGGTACAGTCCTCTTCGTCGGTACGAAGAAGCAGGCGCAGGAGGCGATCGAGACCGAGGCCAAGCGGGCATCGATGTTCTATGTCAAGCAGCGCTGGCTTGGTGGCCTGCTGACGAACTTCCGCACAATCCAGAGCCGGATCAAGCGTCTGGAGGAGCTCGAGGCCAGCAAGGCGGCCGGACAGTTCGAGCTACTCCCCAAGAAGGAGGCGAGCAAGCTCGAGGACGAGATCATTCGT
Source organism: Chloroflexota bacterium (assembly GCA_019690095.1). Lineage (GTDB taxonomy): Bacteria > Chloroflexota > UBA6077 > FW602-bin22 > CADDYW01 > JADGGD01. The sequence goes on along the minus strand of JADGGD010000017.1, from coordinate 14,153 downwards.
CTTAATCGCCTGCTCGGTGGGATCAAGGCGATGCGGCGGCTTCCGAACGCGCTCTACATCATCGATCCCCACAAGGAGCGACTGGCGGTAGCGGAAGCCCGGCGCCTGGAGATTCCGATCGTCGCGCTCGTTGATACGAACTGCAACCCGGAAGAGATCGACTACCCAATTCCGGCGAATGATGACGCGATTCGGGCGGTGAAGCTCCTGACTGCGAAGATCGCGGACGCGGTCATCGAAGGCCTGAATATGCGGAAGGCGGCCGAGGAGCAACAGGCCGCTGAGGCGCAAGTCGCCGAGGAGGCCGCGGAGAAGGTGGCCGAGCCCGAAGCCCTCGAGGAGGTGGGCGAGGTTGCCTACTCGGCTTCGCCCGATGACCTCGAGGACTATGACGAAGAAGACGAGGAAGATCTCAGCGAGGAAACGGCAGCGGTATAACGCCGCGGCCGTCACGGGTGGCACGTGAACGTTCACGCGCAACTTCCATCCATATGGGCGCGCCGGGGATGTGCGCGTCGTATGATACGCGCGGGTTTTGCCAGCGACTTTCTGGGGCCTGAAATGCCCCATAGAGGGTGATATCAGATTGGACGTTTCCATATCTGCCGCACAGGTGAAAGAGCTCCGGGAGCGGACCGGGGCAGGGGTCATGGAATGCAAGCGCGCGCTCGTCGAGGCGGGTGGGAACATGGAGAAGGCGATCGAGATTCTCCACCGCCAGGGGCTCGCCCGCGCCGAGAAGAAGGCCGGGCGCGTTGCAACCCAGGGGTTGATTGACGCCTATATTCACGCCGGCGGGCGCATCGGCGCGATGGTCGAGGTCAACTGCGAGACCGATTTCGTCGCGCGAACCGACGACTTCCGCCAGCTCGCCCACGATATTGCAATGCAGGTCGCAGCAACTGCACCCCGATACATCGCGCCGTCCGATGTCCCGCCGGACGAGGCCGATCGCGCGAATGAGCTCGCGCTTCTGGCCCAGCCATTCATCAAGGATCCTTCTCTCACTGTCGAGGAGCTTATCAAGCGCCATGTCGCCAAGCTTGGCGAAGCGATCCGGGTCCGGCGCTTCGTACGTTACGAGCTTGGCGAGGCGGAGACCGAGGCGTAGCCTTGTCGTCGCCAAAGTACAAGCGGGTCGTTTTGAAGATCAGTGGGGAGGCACTCCAGGGCTCCCAGCAGACGGGGATCATTGATCCCGAGACGCTGAACAGCATCGCCCGCCAGATTCGTGATGTGACCCGCGATCTCGGCACGCAGATGGGGATCGTGGTCGGCGGGGGTAATATCTGGCGGGGCCAGGCCGCGGCTGAGCGCGGCATGGACCGTGCCCAGGCCGACTACGCCGGCATGATCGCGACGATTATCAACGCCCTGGCTCTGCAGGATGCCCTGGAGAAGCTGGACGTTGTGACCCGCCTGCAGACTGCCATTACGGTGACGGCCGTGGCCGAGCCCTACATCCGACGGCGGGCGATCCGCCATCTGGAGAAGGGGCGCGTCGTGATCTTCGCGGCCGGCACTGGCAACCCGTATGTCAGTACGGACACAGCAGGAGCACTTCGGGCGATCGAGATCGGCGCCGAGGTGCTTCTGCTGGCAAAGAACAAGGTTGATGCGGTGTATGACTCGGATCCCCGTAAGAATGCCCACGCCCGGCGGTTCACGCACCTCTCGTATATTGATGCCCTGAACCGTCAACTCAAGGTCATGGACAGCACGGCTCTCTCGCTCTGCATGGATAACAAACTGCCAATCATCGTGTTCGATCTCGCCCAGGAAGGAAACATCCGGCGGGCGATTGAGGGGAATCCGATCGGGACGCTCGTGGCGTGACCGGCTGGACACCCCGCTGGAGGATGTCACCATGGCCCAGGATCTGGTCGGAACGATCATCCACCGCTGCGAGGAATGCATGCGCCACGCCGAGGAGGCGCTGACCCACGACCTGGCATCGATCCGGACCGGGCGTGCTTCTCCTGCCTTGCTCGAGCGGGTGCGAGTTGACTACTACGGTACACCAACGCCCCTGACCCAGCTCGCCGCGATCTCCACCCCGGAGCCGCGACTACTCGTGATTCAGCCATGGGATAAGTCGGCATTTGGGGCGATCGAGAAAGCTATCCTCAAGTCCGACCTTGGTCTGACCCCGGTCAGCGACGGCAAGGTCATCCGGCTGAGCATTCCACCCCTGACGGAGGAACGCCGCCGTGATCTGGTCCGCCTCATTCGCCGACGGGTGGAAGAGGGGCGGGTCGCCGTCCGCAACTGTCGGCGGGATGCCATCGAGGAGTTCAAAAAGCTTGAGCGAGAGAAGAAGATCTCCGAGGATGACACCCGCCGGGGTCAGGAGCGCGTCCAGAAGGCGACCGATGCCGCCATCCAGGAGATCGAACGCATCGGACAGCGAAAAGAGCAAGAAGTCATGGAGATATGACCGTTCATTCGACATCGGGTGCGGGCTCGACCGAGGCCCTCCCGCGCCCCCTGCCGCGTCACGTCGCCATCATCATGGATGGGAACGGGCGCTGGGCAACCGCACGCGGGCTCCCTCGCCTGCACGGCCACCGGGCGGGCACGGATAACGTCCGCGAGGTGTTGAAGGCGAGCGTCGAGTTCGGCATCGAGTACCTGACTATCTATGCCTTCTCGACCGAGAACTGGACCCGCCCGGCTGACGAGGTCAACGGCCTGTTTCAGATCATGGCCGAGGTCATCCGCGATGAGACGGCAGAGCTTCACCGGAACGGGGTGTGCGTCCGCCATATCGGACGCTCGGAGGGCTTGCCGGCAGATCTGGTTCGCGCGATCCACGAGGCGACGACGCTGACGAAGGACAACCGCCGGATTATCCTGAACGTGGCTTTCAATTACGGCGGGCGGGCCGAACTGGTTGATGCAGTCCGCCGCATTATTCGGGACGGTATCCCGGCCGAGGCGGTCACCGAGGAGCTGATCTCGCGCTATCTTTACACTGGCGGCCAGCCTGATCCCGACCTGATCATCCGGACTGCAGGGGAGATGCGCCTGAGCAATTTTCTCATCTGGCAGGCCGCCTACGCGGAGTACTACTCGACCTCGACGTACTGGCCGGACTTCGGACGCGACGAGCTCCGTCGGGCTCTCGAGGCGTATGCCAACCGCCAGCGGAAGTTCGGGGGCATCTTGTCGGGCTCGTGCTGATTCTCCGCGCCGCGACGGCCTCAGTCGGCATTCCCCTGGTCTTGCTCGTTACTCTGACCGGCGGTCCAGTCTTCTGGATAGTTGCGGCCGCTGTCGCAGGAAGCGCAGCATACGAGTGTGTTCGCCTGGTGGCTCCGGAGAGCGGACGCCGTTGGAGGATCGCTACCGCTCTCCTTGCAGTTGTCATTGTCCCCAGTTCCGTCCTCGGGCCGAGCGCTCAGGTCGCCGTCCTCGCCCTGGCCACTTCGATCAGCCTGTGCATCGCCCTCGCCCTTCACCCGCTGCATCCAGCCGGCTCAGCGCGAGACTGGGCCGCGGGCCTTGCCAGTGCGGTCTACGGCGGTCTCCCGCTCTCCCTGCTGGTCAGCCTGCGTCAGATCAGCGGCATGCCGGTGCCGGTCCTCGGTCTGCTGCTTGATCAGGGAACCCGCTGGACCCTCCTGGTTGTCACCACGGTGTGGGGCGTTGATGCGGCGGGCTATCTTATTGGGCGATTGCTCGGTCGACGGCATCTCTGGCCAGCAGTCAGCCCTGGTAAGACCTGGGAAGGCACGATCGCCGGGCTCATCGCAGGCACAAGCATCTGCCTGGCCTGGGCAACGGGCCTCGGGTTCCCGCTGGTGGGCGGCGCGGCCCTCGGCCTGCTGACCAGTGGAGCTGCGGTGATCGGCGACCTTGCCGAGTCGGCCCTGAAGCGGGCAGCCGGTGCAAAAGACTCCGGCTTCCTGATGCCCGGGCACGGCGGTATGCTCGATCGGGTTGATAGTCTGCTCTTCGCCGTGCTCGTGGTATCCTTAGGGAGAGCGCTGGGGAGCGGTGTGATCCTCGGTGTCCCTTCAGGCTGGATGTGAATCGTGACGGGACTGGTGGTTCTCGGAAGCACCGGCTCGATCGGGCAGCAAGCTCTTGAGGTCGTTCGGGCCCACCCAGAGCAGTTTCGCGTCGTTGGCCTGGCAGCCGGCCGCAATCTCGATCTGTTAGGACGGCAGGTCGAGGAGTTTCGTCCCCTATACGTGAGCGCGCCCGCGCTCAAGGAGGGGAGCATCTGGAAGGAGAGCCGCGTCCGGTCGCTGGTCGCGCTGTGCGAGATGCCGGAGGTCGATCGCGTCCTCGTCGCGACGGTCGGAGCAACTGGCCTGCTGCCGACCCTGGCCGCGATTCGGGCGGGGAAGGTGGTAGCGCTGGCCAACAAAGAGGTCCTGGTCATGGCCGGCGCACTGGTGATGCGGGAAGCCCGCGCAGTGAACGTCCCCATCCTGCCGGTGGACAGCGAGCACAATGCCCTCTGGCAATGCCTCATGGGAGACTGCGACCTGTCACCCGGTCAGACCCGAGGACCAATTCAGCGAGTCATCCTGACCGCATCCGGCGGGGCATTCCGGGACTGGCCGCTCGAAAAGTTGCGCGAGGTCACCCCGGCCGAGGCCCTCGCACACCCGACGTGGGTCATGGGGCCCAAGGTCACCATCGATGCAGCGACCCTCATCAACAAGGGCTTTGAGGTGATCGAGGCCCACTGGCTCTTCGGCCTGCCGTACGAGCAGATCGACGTTGTCCTGCACCGGGAGAGTGTCGTCCATGCGCTCGTGGAGTTCACTGACGGATCATTCCGAGCCGAACTCGGCCCACCCGATATGCGCATCCCGATCCAGCATGCACTGACTTACCCGCGCCGACTGCCCGGGCCCTGGCGGCGCCTCCAGCTCGCGGAGTTAGGAAAGCTCAACTTCGCCCCGCTCGATCGCGCTCGCTACCCGTGCTTCGATCTCGCGCTCGCCGCAGCCCGGACCGATGGGACGGCAACGGCGGCCCTGAGCGCGGCCGATGACGTGGCAGTGCAAAAGTTCATCCGCGGCGAGATCGCTTTCACCGATATTCCCGCCCTCATCGATGCGGCCCTGCAGGCGCATCGGCCGATCGCTGATCCGTCGGTGGAAGAGATCCTGGAGGTTGATGCTCAGGTGAGACGCTTCCTGGAAGGATCGCGGGCGGCGGGCACGCCGCGTGCCTGAAACCGCCAAGATCAAGCCGCCCCAGCACAGCGAGGTGGCTGGGGACACCAATGAGGGGAGATCCGGATCGTGACACTGTTGATCTTTGTCGCCCTGTTGAGTCTGCTTATCATCGTCCACGAGCTCGGCCACTTCATCCTGGCCAAGCGCGCGGGAGTCAAGGTCGAGGAGTTCGCAATCGGGTTTCCCCCCCGCCTCCTGAGTATCCAGCACGGTGAAACGCGCTACTCGCTGAATCTCGTCCCGCTTGGCGGTTATGTAAAGATGCTCGGCGAAGAGGACCCGACATTCCCGCGGAGCTTCGCCGCAGCTCGCCGGCGGTGGCGGATTGCCATCCTCATGGCCGGTGCGGTGATGAACATTATCGCCGCGGTATTCCTCTTCGCTGGCGCCTACGTGGCCGGGTGGCCCCAGGTGACCCGAAGCGAGGTGATCATCACCGAGGTTGCGCCGGATTCACCGGCCGAACGGGCCGCGCTCCAGAGTGGGGATGTGATCGTGCGCTTCAACGGCCAGCCGATCAGTACGCCGGATCAACTCGCCGCAATGACCAGATCCTGGCTCGGACGGCCAGTCACCCTGGAAGTGCGCCGGGGACAGCAGACCATATCCACGACCCTGATCCCCCGGACCGCCTGGCCGTCGAACCAGGGGCCCATGGGCATCGCCATTGCAGAGCATCCCCTCCGGATCGAGCCGGTGCGGTATCCCCTCCCCCGGGCGATTGTTCTGGGTGCTGAGCAGACGGCCGGCAGTCTGATCATGACGCTCAGCCTGCCGGTGCTCGTCCTGCGCGGCCTCGTTCCAGCCGATATGGCCCGGCCCGTTGGCCCATACGGCATCTACCAGATCACCTCGCAGGCAGCGACCGAGACCGTTGCGACCGGCTGGCTGTTCCCGCTCCTCAGCGTCGCTGGGACAATCAGCGCCGGCCTCGGCCTGGCAAACCTCTTGCCCATCCCGGGGCTGGACGGCGGCCGGCTGCTGTTCGTACTGATCGAGATCATCCGCGGACGACGCGTGAATCCCCGACGCGAGGGACAGATCCATCTCGTCGGTCTGGCCCTGCTGATGTCGCTCGTCATTGTCATTACCTACTTCGATCTGCTGTTTCCGATTACCATCGACTTTGCTCCACACTGACCGCAGATCACTGCGATCGGAGACCGGTAAGGTGCGCGTATCACAGAGCTTCTGGCGGACCCTGCGCGAGGCACCAGCCGAGGCGGATACCGAGGTGTACCGCCTGATCCTGCGGGCCGGCCTGGCACGACAGGTCGCAGCTGGGATCTTCAGCTATCTACCACTTGGCTGGCGCGTGATACGGAAGATCGAGTCTATCCTCCGTGAAGAGATGGATAGCATCGGTGGACAGGAAATCCGCATGCCGGTGCTTGTCCCCGCCGATCTCTGGAAAGAGTCCGGACGCTGGTTCTCGCTCGACCAGAGCCTGTGGCGGATCGAGGACCGCAATCATCGTCCGTTCGTCCTCGCTATGACCCACGAGGAGGTCGCAAGCGACATCGTGCGGCACGATCTGCGGTCGTATCGTCAGCTTCCGTTCCTGCTCTACCAGATCCAGACAAAGGTCCGCGACGAGCCGCGTCCACGCGGCGGCCTGGTGCGCATGCGAGAGTTCCTGATGAAGGATGCGTACAGCTTCCACGCCGATGCAGCCGACCTGGATCGCTTCTACCCGTGCGTGTACCAGGCCTACATCAATATTTACCGCCGGGTCGGCGTTCCGGTGGTCGCGATCCAGGCCGATCCTGGCATGATCGGCGGAACCGGCAGTCACGAGTTCGTCGCGCGGTCAGAGCTTGGCGAAACGACGATCATCCGCTGCACCTCGTGCCAGTACATCGCCAGCCAGGAGGTCGCAGTCGCGCGGCGGCCCGCTTTCTTTACCGATATCGCCGCCGCAGCACCACCGCCCCAGCCTGTCCACACGCCAGGCGTGACCTCAATCGAGGCCCTGGAGCACGTCTTTGGCCTTCCCCCGGACGCTTTTCTGAAGACAGTGGTCTACAGCGCCGATGGAAACCTGGTGGCAGTCATCCTGAGCGGCGGGGTTGAGGTGAATGAGCTCAAACTCGGCCGCCTCCTCGGAGCAACTCGCCTTCGCCTGGCCACGAACGACGAGCTGGCGGCAGCAGGCCTTACGCCTGGCTTTGTCTCGCCGGTCGGCCTCCGGGATATCCGCCTGATCATCGACGAAAGCGTGGCTGCGCATCCCTATATCGCGGGCGCAAACCGGCCAGACTACCATCTCCGGAACGTCCTGCCCGGGCGCGACTTCCCGGTAACGGCGCGGGCCGATGTCGCGACCGTCCGCGGCGGAGAGGCCTGCATCCTCTGCGGCAGCGCGCTGGTCGAGGAGACCGGCCTGGAGCTCGGTCACACCTTCAAGCTCGGCACACGGTACAGTGAGGCCATGGGCATTCGCTACCTCGGCCCTGATGGTCGAGAAGCCATGGTCGTCATGGGATGCTACGGCATCGGCCTTGATCGTCTGTTCACCGCCATCGTCGACAGCAATCACGATGAGAAGGGGATCATCTGGCCCGCTGCTGTCGCACCGTACAGCGTCTATCTTCTCGGGCTCGGGCTCGATCGTCCAGAAGTCCTGGAGGCGGCGAACAGGCTGTACGAAGGCCTGCACCGACGGGGGATCGAGGTGTTTTTCGATGATCGCCCTGAAAGCCCCGGTGTGAAGTTCGCAGATGCAGACTTGCTGGGCCTGCCGCTCCGGCTCACGATAAGCCCGCGGACCATACGTCAGGGCGCTGCTGAGGTCACCATCCGGCGGACCGGAGAGACAACGCTCGTCTCGCTGGACGACGTCGTCGAGCACGTCGCCCGGCATCCGGTCGTCACCGGCTCGACCTAGCGATCCTGCTGATGGGAGGCTGGGCAAGCACCGCTTAGCCAGCATGCGTTCGGGCGGGTGGTCGCCCGGGCTTGCGGCGGTACCCTGGAAATGGTATACTCTACTTGCTGAATAAAGTTCGCTGATCAGAAAAGTGGGCTCCAGACCCACTTTTCTTGTTGTTGGGGAAAGCGCAACACCAGACCAGAGGTCCGGCTCGCCCGATGAAGACAGATTTCATGGCTGCGATCAATCAGGTCAGCAGCGAGAAGGGCATTAGCCCCGAGGTCGTTATTCAGGCGATCGAGGCGGCGCTCGTCTCGGCCTACAAGCGCAACTTCGGCGGCGCACCGAACCAGGAGGTGGTGGTCCGCATCAACCGACAGACCGGCGAGGTCCGCGTCTATACCGTCAAACGGGTGGTCGCCGAGGTTACCGACCCCCGAGTCGAGATCGGACTCGACGAGGCACGCACAGTCGATCCAGCAGCGCAGATTGACGGCACCGTGGAGATCGAGACAACGCCGCGCGACTTCGGGCGGATCGCCGCACAGACGGCCAAGCAGGTTGTCCTGCAGCGGCTCCGTGAGGCGGAGCGAGAGCTGATCTACGAGGCATTCACGGACCGCGAGGGAGATATCGTGACCGGGGTCGTGCAGCGCGTCGAGGCGAAGGCCGTGATCATCGACCTGGGGAAGGCGGAAGCAACGCTGCCCGCGACAGAGCAGGTGCCCGGTGAGGTGTACCGACACGGCCAGCGGCTGAAGGTCTACGTCGTTGAGGTCGCGCGCACGCCGCGAGGCCCCCAGATTATCGTCTCGCGGACGCATCGCGGGCTGGTTCGGCGGCTGTTCGAACTGGAAGTCCCGGAGGTCTTCAGCGGCGTTGTGGAGATCAAGGCGATCGCGCGTGAGCCTGGCTCCCGATCGAAGGTTGCTGTGGTTGCGCGGCAGGAAGGCGTTGATCCGGTCGGATCGTGCGTAGGGGTGCGGGGCGTCCGCCACCAGAACATCGTCAATGAATTGAATGGCGAGAAGGTAGATATCATTGCCTGGAGCCCCGATCCAGCCGTGTTTGTTGCGAATGCGCTGAGCCCGGCCACGGTGCTGTCTGTTGACCTGAATGAAGCGGAGAAGACCGCGACAGTTGTCGTACCGGAACGCCAGCTGTCGCTGGCGATCGGACGCGAGGGGCAGAACGCCCGCCTCGCCGCGAAGCTTACAGGCTGGCGGATTGACATCAAAGCGGCCAGCCTGCCGCGCCTGGAGGAGGCGGGTGCGCCGCTCACGCGCGAGGAGTCGCTCGCGCGCCTGACCGGATCGCGGGAGGAGCAGGCGGAATGAGCCCGCGTCGTCCCAAGAAAGTCCCGCAGCGGACGTGCGTTGGGTGCCGTACCGTCCGCGCGAAGCGAGATCTCATCCGCATCGTCCGCACGGTGGATGGCACTGTCGTCATCGATCCGACGGGAAAGCGATCGGGACGGGGCGCCTACCTCTGCCGTCAGCGAACGTGTTGGGATGTCGCGCTCCAGCGCGGGGCGTTGGAGCGCGCGCTCAAGCAGGCAATTCCCCCGGAGAGCCGGGCGGCCCTGGTCCAGTTCGCTACGGGTCTGCCCACGAGCCTCTCCGAGGCCCCGGCGGGCTCCGTCTAGGCGGGTCGGACCATCCTCGCGAGGTCGGCCGGTCCGGCGCGAGCAGCTTCGGCATCCTGGTTGATCAGGGCCGCGACTGGATGGATGTCCGGTGCCAACGGCTCCGGTCCTGGATCGCGCCCGGTGGAGGCCCGGCCGGTCGATCGAAGATGGTAACAGCAGAAAGGAGGCACAAGAATGAGTACGAAGATTCGAAACGGACGGCCCCACCGGCCGGGCCAGCCGCCGCGGGGACGACCGTCGCGACCACACACGGGACGCCCGGATCCAGGCCGGTCCTCGCTTTCTGCTCCCGCTCCGCGCAAGCGCGAGCCTGTGGTCATTGAGCTACCGCAGACGGTAACGGTGAAGGAGCTGGCCGAGCTCCTGAACGTGGGAACGGGTCAGGTCATCAAGGAACTGATCACACGCGGGCTGATGCTGACGGTCAATCAGAGCGTGGACTTCGCGACGGCAGCCGATGTCGCCGCGGCTTTCAACGTTCAGGTCACCCCGAAGCCAGTGGACGCGAGCGAGGGGGTGATCGCTGCGGAGATCGAGGAGGAGGAGAATCTCCGCCCACGCCCGCCGGTTGTCACGATCCTCGGCCACGTCGACCACGGCAAGACCAGCTTGCTTGATGCGATCCGCCAGACGAACGTGACGGCGCAGGAGGCTGGCGGCATTACCCAGCACATCGGTGCCTACCAGGTCGAAATCAAGGGACAGAAGATCACCTTTCTCGATACGCCGGGTCATGAGGCATTCACCGCCATGCGGGCACGCGGTGCTCAGGTGACCGACATCGCGGTGCTGGTAGTTGCGGCCGATGATGGCGTTCAGCCCCAGACCCTGGAGGCGATCAGCCACGCCCGAGCCGCCAATGTCCCCTTGATCGTGGCGATCAACAAGATCGACAAGCCTGAGGCCAATCCTGATCGCGTTAAGCAGCAGCTCGCCGAGGCGGGCGTCGTTGTCCACGACTGGGGCGGCGATGTAGAAGCCGTTGAGGTGTCCGCGCGTCGGAAGACCGGCATCGAGGACCTGCTCGAGACCATCCTCCTGGTCGCGGAACTCCAGGGGCTGAAGGCTAATCCAAACCGGCCGGCAACTGGCACGGTGATCGAGGCACGACTGGACAAGACCCGAGGTCCCGTGGCAACAGTTCTCGTCCAGAACGGCACCCTCCACGTCGGAGACTTCATCGCGGCCGGCCCGGTCTACGGCAAGGTCCGGGCGATGTTCAACGACCGGGGCAAGCGGTTGAAGGCAGCCGAGCCCTCCACACCGGTGGAGGTTCTCGGCCTGAGTGATGTGCCCCGAGCCGGGGATAAGGTTCACGTGGCGCCGAGCGAGCAGGCGGCGAAGCTGTTCGCCCAACAGTACGCCCAGCAGATGGCACAGGAAGCCCAGGTTCAGGCTCGCCCGACGACCCTCGAGGAGATGTTCAAGCAGGATGGTCAGGTCAAGGAGCTGAACATCATCCTCAAGGCCGATGTTCAGGGCTCGATCGAGCCAATCCGCCTCTCACTCGAGCGGCTCTCGGGAGACGAGGTGAAGGTCAAGGTCATCCACCAGGGTATCGGGAATGTGACCGAGTCCGATGTGCTTCTGGCCCAGGCCTCGCGCGGCATTATTGTTGGCTTCAATGTCCGAGTCGAGCCAGGTGCCCGTCGGGCCGCAGAGATGGCCAACGTGGATATTCGGCTGTACAACATCATCTACGATGCGGTTGATGATATCCGGAAGGCCATGGCCGGCATGCTGGAGCCTCGATTCGTCGAGATCCAGGAAGGCCGGGCCGAAGTGCGGAAGCTCTTCGGTCGGAACGGCGAGGTCGCCGGATGTGTGGTCCTTGATGGGAAGATCGTGCGAAACACCCTGGCCCGCGTGATGCGCAATGGTCAGCTCGTGGGTGAAGGGCAGATCGAAAGCCTCCGCCGGTTCAAGGATGACGTCCGAGAGGTCGCCGCAGGCTACGAGTGCGGGCTGATGCTGGCTGGCGGGCCGAAACTCGAGGTCGGCGATATCATCAACACGTTCCGAAAGGAGCGAGTGGCCGGTGACGTGCCGCTCTGATCGCCTATGCTGTCGCGACGCCTCGCTCGTCTGAACGAGCAAGTCCGGGAAGACCTGGCCGAGCTCATTACGCGCGAGCTGAAGGACCCACGCATCGCCGGCCTTGTGTCGGTGACCGCTGTTGAGCTTAGTCCCGACCTCCGCCATGCGCGCATTTTTATCAGTGTGTATGGGACTGAGGAACAGCGCCGCCAGACGTTCGCGGCACTGCGCAGTGCTACGGGATTTCTCCGAAGTCAGCTCGCTGCGCGGATGACGACCCGGCGTGCACCTGAGCTTCACTTCGTCCCAGATATATCGATCGAGCGCGGCCAGCGCATCCTCCGGCTTCTCCACGAGATCGAACACACTATGCCGCCCGATCAGCAGGCCGATGAGGGAGAAACAGATGCCGGCCGGTCCGGTCAATCCTGAGGGGCTTTCTGGCATCCTCAACGTGGCCAAGCCGGTCGGCATGACATCTCACGATGTTGTCGCCTTCGTCCGACGTCAGACGGGCCAGCGCCGGGTCGGGCACGCAGGCACGCTCGATCCCGCTGCGGCCGGCGTTCTCCTCGTGTGTCTCGGCGACGCCACCCGGCTCAGCGAATTCCTCCTGGAGAGCAATAAACAGTACCGTGCCACGATTCGTCTGGGGGCCGTCAGTACCACTGATGATGCCGAGGGCATCATCACACCCTCAGCATCATCGGTTGATCACCTCGCTCTCCCAACGATCACTGCTGTGCTCCGCCGGTTCCAGGGAGAGATCGAGCAGGTGCCGCCCGCCTTCTCAGCGATCAAGGTCGGGGGACAGGCCCTGTACCGGAGCGCTCGGGCTGGCCAGGTTGTTCAAGCTCCGTCCCGTCGCGTCCGAATTGACCGCATTGAGATCCTGACCTGGATACCCCCCGACCTCACCATTGATGTCACCTGCTCAAAAGGAACCTACATCCGGGCGCTGGCGCGTGATATCGGCCGCGTCCTCGGTGTTGGGGGATACCTTCGAAGCCTTCTGCGGACGGCTTCGGGATCCTTCCGCCTGGATGACAGCCTCTCTCTCGAGGAAATCGCACGTGCAGCCGCGCTCGGCTACCTTGACCGACTTCTTTATCCGCCTGATGTCGCCGTCTCAAACTGGCCTGCGCTCTTTCTACCGGCCGAGCTGGTGCGCGCGCTCAGCCGCGGTCTGCCAGTGCCGGGGCCGCCCGCTCACGACGGCCAGCCCGCTCGCGCGTACTCCGAGGACGGATACATGGTCGGGCTGGTCCGCTATCGCCACGCCGATGGACGCTGGCACCCGGACAAAGTGTTCGCCGAGGCCAATCGTGAATCTTCTTGAAACACTGACTGCCCTCGAGATCAGCCAACCGACCGTTATCACTGTAGGAACGTTCGATGGCGTCCACCGCGGGCACCAGCAGGTCCTGGCCGAGGCGCGCGAGCATGCCCGCGCGCGCGGTGGCCTTGCGGTCGCCATTACCTTTCAGCCGCGCCCGGCCGAGGTTCTCCGGCCCGGCCTGCCTCCGTCCTACCTTTGCTCGCTCGAGCAGCGCACGGCCTATCTGCGCGCGGCTGGCGCTGATCACGTCATCACCGTCCGCTTTACGCCGGAGATTGCCCGGGTGAGTGCGCTCGAGTTCGTGACCATCCTGGTCGAGCGGCTCCGCATGCGCGAACTCGTGGGGGGACCGGATATGGCTCTCGGGCATCGCCGCGAGGGAACGCCGGAGGTACTGCGGCGCCTTGGCGATCAGCTTGGGTTCACGCTGACCATCGTTCCTCCGCTCGTACTCGGCGGACTGCCGGTCCGCAGCAGTGTGGTGCGCGAGCTCATTCTGGCGGGTGACGTCCGGCGGGCAGCGGAGCTCCTGGGCCGCTACCATGCCGTTGAAGGCGAGGTGGTCCACGGTGATGGAAGAGGAAGAGCACTCGGCTTTCCCACGGCCAATATCGCGACACCGTCGTGGAGCGTACTCCCATCCGATGGGATCTACGCTGTCTACATTACCATCGACGGGAAGCGTCTTCCTGGCGCTGCCAGCATCGGCTTTCGGCCAACTTTCCAGGGCAGTGAACGCCGCCTGGAGGTCTATATTCTTGACTTCGACGGCGATCTCTACGGAAAGCGATGCAGGGTCGAGTTCATCGCCTTTTTGCGGCCGGAGCTGCGCTTTGAGAATATCTCCGGCCTGGTTGCGCAGATGCGACAGGATATCGTTCAGGTACGCGACATCCTCGCCCGTGATTGGTCAGACGGACACGGTGGAGAGTCCCCTCTCCGGGCGTGCACGGATACCGATTGAGTGTTCGGGTCCGCGCCATGGAGCTGTGCTCTGGATGCGGAGGGAGTAATCAGAGGGAATAACCAGAGGCGGCGGAGCCCCCCGGAGGTCCGGGG
>JADGGD010000016.1 GCA_019690095.1 Chloroflexota bacterium | reverse complement strand
CAGAAGACCAGTCTACTCGGTAATTCTGAATATCACTAATGCGAAGAAACTTAGGCCCGTCAGGGCTCTCAATAGCGTTCGCAGTATACCCGTACTCGAAGGTTTTGATGACTTTCCCTAACGGAGAGACCGCCCACCCCTCCGGCACCGCCCCAATCTCCGTCTCCTTCAGCGGCACCTGGTCCACCTCATGGACGGGCACCGGCCCGTAGGTGAAGAGGTGGCGCATCAGCGCCCGCTTCAGTTCCCGTGTGGCGGCGATGACCTGCTCAGTAGCCTCTTTGGCCCGCTGAACCGCGCGCAGCACCCGGGCGATGGCGCGCTGCTCGGGAAGGGGGGGAAGCGGAACACAGAGAGACTCAAGCACCACCTTTGGAAGCCGCTGCCGTCCGGTAGCCCCCTCCATCTTGCTAGCAAGGTAGCGCCTAATGGTGGGCAGCTTCAGGTAGAAAGCCAGGTATTCGGTATCAACCCCCCGGGGTCGGAGCGGGATGACCTCTGTAGTCGCATACCCCCAGCCATCAGGAAGTCCTCGCACAATGCCCTGCTTCCCGTTCTCCAGGCATGGCGTAATCTTCGCCAATAGTAGGTCGCCGTCATGAATCTGCACCCCACTGCGGACTTCGGTGGAGGAGCGTAGCTCCCAGTTCTCGATGTATAGCTTGTCTGAAGGTAGAAGGGCCATCGGAACAAAAGGTATGGGGTGCTGAGCATCGGCGACGGACAATAGTGCTGGTCGCTTGGACCTGTCCAACGTATCGCCCAGCCGCACCACCTGCCACTCCTCCGGCAGGGGCCCCAGCTCGGTCAGCTTGTAGCCAGGAGGCAGTTCGGTATCACTAGCATTCAGGCTACTCATGCCGCCAGCCTCCGAGACCAAGCTCCTTGAGGACCGCCTCCAACTCGCGATCCGCCTCGGCCCGCTCCTCCTCGGCCTCCCGCAGCAGCACCACCGCCTCCTCCAGGGGCAGCACCTCCTCCGTCCCGTTCATGGCAACGTAGCGGCTGGGCGAGAGGTTGTAGTCGTTGCGGGTGGCTTCCTCGCTCCGGATGATCGCCGAGATCCCCTCCTCGGCCCGCCACTCGTGATAGAGTCGGGCGATCTGCTCGACGTGCTCCTCGGTCAGATAGTTCTTCGGCCGCCCCTTGGCAAAGAGCCGGGAGGCGTTGACCAGCAGAACTTCGCCCGGGTGCCGCTTCGCCCGGTTGATGACCAGGATGATGCCTGGGGCTGTCGTATTGTAGAAGAGGTTCTCGGGCAAGAGCACCACGGCCTCGATGAGGTCGCTCTCTACGAATTTCCGCCGGATATCGCGCTCCCGGTTCGACCCCTGGTTGCCGCTCCCGCGGCTCACCGCCCCCGTATCCAGCACCACCGCCATGCGCCCTCGCTCTTTGAGCGAGGCGACCATGTGCTGAATCCAGCCCCAGTCCGCGCTGGATGAGGGAGGGATGCCGAACCGGAAGCGCTCGAAGGGGTCGTGCTCGTAGGTGTCGGTCGGGAAGTTCTGGTTCCACATGGGATTGGCGGTCACCAGGTCAAAGCGCTTCAGCCGTCCGTCGGCCTCGGTGAAGGCGGGACGATGCATCGTGTCGCCCAGGGCGATATTGGCCTCCATGTCGTGAATGAAGGCGTTCATCCGCGCCATGGCGAAGGTGGCGGCGTTGATCTCCTGCCCGTACAGCGCCAGCGGTGCAACCTGGGTGGGCAGGCGAAGGCGGCCGTTCTGGGGCTGTCCGTGGGTCTCCAGGAGGCGCAGGTGGCACTTGATGAGCAAGCCCCCCGAGCCACAGCACGGATCGTACACCGCCATCCCCGGCTGCGGGTCGAGGAGACGCGCCATCAGGACGGCCACTTCTCGCGGCGTGTAGAACTCCCCCGCGCTCTGCCCCTGCCCTTCCGCGAACTTCCGAATGAGGTACTCGTAGGCTCGGCCGAGGATGTCCGGCTCCACGTCCTCCAAGCCCAGGCGGTACTGACTGAGCACCTGGACCAAGGCTGCTAAGCGAGCATCGTCCACAATTCGCTGCCCGGCGGCGGTGGCGTTGAAGTCCACCATATCGATAACGCCCTGCAGCTTGGGGTTTTCCCGCGCCACCGCCCGCACGGCGTCGGTGAGATGCTCGCCCAGGCCCGTGGTCCTCTGCCGAATCACCGACCAGCGAGCAGCCGGCGGGATGTAGAAGCGCACCAGCTCATGGCTCTGCTCGACCAGGGTGGTGGCGAGATCCGTGCTGCCGAACTGCTCTCCGAGGTGAGCGATCTCGTCCTCGAACACGTCGGAGAGGCGCTTCAGGAAGACAAGCGGGAGGATGTAGTCCTTAAACTTCGGGGCGTCGACAGGCCCCCGGATGACGCAGGCTGCTTCCCACAGCCAGGTCTCTAACGATGGAAGGTCGAGGCTCTTCTTATTTGATGCCATTGGACGACCCCGGCTTCACACTCCTCTAGCATTTGCCTGTAATAGCTGCGACAACCGTTGCCGGACCACGAGGGGTAGGAGGTAACAAGGACAACCTGCGGGCGGATCTGGCGAAACGCCAATATAGTGCCCTAGCACACCGTCCACCGGAAAACTCCTCTTGAACTTGCAGCCCCTTGACCCTAAGCCTTGTCGAAGATGCCTCTCCTACTAGTTGTTTCTCTGGGGTCGCGACAGGAGATGGATACAGGGTGTGGCAATTGTACAACGAGCCCTGTAGGCTTGCAAGCGAGGAGGCGGTGCAGTGTAACGAGGCAGCCTGATCCGGACGGCCTGAGTGGCATCATTCCCTTGTTGCTGCACCGATGCGATACTGTCACCAGGTGGATGAAAAACTGATCATTCACACTAGGCCAATTGTCTCTAGTTGAACCACAATTGCATCGAGGGCGTATCAGGACGGTATGGATCCGGCTTCGGCTGATGGAGGCAACAAGTTACAATAGAGGTCGGTGGCAGCCTTGCCTAGGTTGGTCTCAGCGACTGCTCCGTGTCCCCACCCGCATTGTCGGCGCAACCTTCTAGCATGCTTTGTGCATCCCCTGGAATATGTGTGGACATCCAATGTTGGACTGTGCGGTGGTAGAGCGGCCAGGCACATTCTTTTTCTTTCTCTGCATGCTTGGGACTCGAGCCAGCCTGTTCTCCCGGCGTTGCGGCGACCGAGTAGGATGGTCGCCGCGTCTTCAGCAATCACAACCCCTGTAGCTGCCGCGTTCGGGCGCTGTCCTGCTCTCGGCATCCTGAATCCGCAGCCCCGTCGCCGTCCCTGCCCAGGCCGCTGTGATCCTGTGCCCACACATCTCGCCTTTCCTGGCTGTATACGGCCGGATCAAGGACAGCTGGTATCAAGGATTTCGGGCACGCGATCGTCCCAGCCAGGTCCTGCGCGGGGCAGGCGCGGCGATTGTTCTGGGCTGTCAGGACAGGACTTGAGAAAGCTTCAGATGCACCGCCGGCTGGGCTCTGCGCTCACGCCGCCCTGGCCCGGCCGAGCGGTGCCGTCTGGGGGCTTCCCGTTCTCAGCTAGCCGGTCTTGGAACGGGCACCTATTCTGGCTCGAAGGCGCTGGTGAGGTCGGTGTTCGGGAGCAGGCTTGGGTTGTGCACCCAGTGAGGCGCACTCGGATCATACTGCCGGTAGAACGGACTGCTCCGTGCCTCCTGATCCAGGTCTGCCGGAAGGTTCTGGCCCGTCAGGACGCTCTTCAGATAATCCGCCAGCAGGATCCCCTGCGTGCAGTTGCACCCCGCATCATAGTGCATGATCCCCCGCTGGAACCGCAGGTAGATGAAATTGTGATTGTTGGGATCGACCTGGGGATTGCTCGTCGGAACGCCCCACAGCTCCAGGTCGAAGCCGGGCAGCAAGCTCGCATCGCCTCCCGACGGGAACGCCACCGCGGCCGAGACACTGTTGCGAAAGGTCTGATAGAAGTTCACCGGCCGTCCCTGGAAGGTGTCTGGCGCGTGTGCCTGCACCCAGGCCAGCACGGCCGGGGCATTGGTCGGATCGGGTGCCGTTGCCACCAGGGCGCTGTCATAGCTCGGGAAGAGCGCCCCGTTGAAGCTGGTGTAGGGCAGGAGCCCCGGATCGAGCACATTCAGGAGCCGAGCCCGTCCCTGCTGATCGAGCTGGACAATCCGCCGCTGGAAGAACTGCACAGTGAAACCCTGGAAGAGAAAGGTCCGACTGATCGGATAACCGAAGGTGCTCACCCCACCCCGGCGGTTGAAGTAGTCCCAGATGACATCGTTATCGATGCGAAAGCCCGTCTGGGGGAAATAACGGTTGTCGTGGGGAACCGCGGGCGTGGCTGTCGGGGTCGGGGTCGCCGGGAGCGGTGTGCTGGTTGCTGTAGGTGTCGGCGTGACGGTTACGGTCTGGGTTGACGTTGGAGTGGGAGTGCTGGTTGGGGTCGGCGTTGCATCAGCCTGGACGGATACGCTCGCCAGGGCACCGGCCAGGAGGGTGACCGTCGTGCCGAGGGCAAGCTTCGCGGAGATCCACCGAAGGGTCATACCTTCATCCTCTTCACGGTATTCCTCTTCAACGTCGTCATCCTGCATCGCGCGATGCTCGCCCGTACTAACGGCCAGGACCTGCCAGGAGTTACAGGGTGGGGAGCGACCGCACCGGAGCATTCACGAATCTTTCACCTGGGCTGAGCCAGTCCGGAACATGCCCGGGAACAATGCGGACTGCGGGGTGCTTGCTTGAGTGATCTCCGGGGCAGCAGGTCGGAGGGTGATTACGCCGCGCTAAAGCCCCCATCAACGTAGATGACCTGGCCGGTCACGAAATCGGAAGCCGGCGAGGCCAGGAAGACCGCCGTCCCGGTCAGGTCCTCCGGCTGACCAAGACGCCCCAGGGGGGTCCGTGAGACAATCCACTCCCGAAATGAAGGGTCATCGAGAACCGGTCGTGAGAGCGCGGTGTCAATCCAGCCGGGCGCAATCGCGTTTACGCAGATGCCGTACGGTCCCCACTCGACGGCCAGAGCCCGGGTCAGCTGGCCGACTGCCCCCTTGGTCGCGCCGTAGAGCGCCCGGCCAGGCAGACCGAACATCGTGGTGAGCGAGGCGATATTGATGATCTTCCCGGAGCGCTGGCGCACGAAATGGCGTCCGGCCTCGGCGCAGGCAAAAGTGACTGAGCGGATGTTCACGGCGTAGACCCGCTCGAAATCGGCTTCGGTCAGCTCGACCGTCGGCTTGCGGAACCCGACACCGGCTGCGTTAACGAGGATATCGATCCGCCCCAGCTCCTCGACCGTCCGGGTGACCATCGCTCGCACTGCGGCGATGTCCTCGACGTTGGTTGGGATAACCAGCGCGCGGCGCCCCAGGGCGCGCGCCTCCGCCGCCACCGCGTCCAGCGCCGAGACCGACCGGGCCGCGAGGGCAATATCAGCGCCCGCCCCGGCGAGGGCCAGGGCAATTGCCCGTCCGATGCCCCGGCTTGCCCCACTGACCAGCGCCACTCGTCCGTGCAGATCGAAAACTGTGCTCACGCTTGTTCCTCCAGCATCTGGACCAGGAGCCGCAGGGCCGCGTGAGCGAACGCTTCCTTGTTCTCGCTCCGCCTCTCCCGTCCCGTGGCGATCTCGACCGTGCGGCGCCGGCCAGGTGGTCCGATGACCGCAACGTGGCCCAGGCCGGCCGGCTTGGCCGAGCGGCGGCCGGTCTGCGGTCCGGCGATGCCAGTCTCCCCCACGCCCCAGGCGCAGCCAAACCAGCCGCGGGCACCCTCGGCGAGGGCGAGCGCCGTCTCCGGGCTGACTGCCCCGTACTGCGCGAGGATCTCAGCACGAAGCCCGGCGACCCGCTCTTTGCTCGCGTTCGAGTAGACGACCATCCCCCCGGCGAACCAGGACGAACTCCCCGGGAGGTCGGTCAGCAGGTCGCAGATCCGTCCCCCGGCCGAGGACTCGGCCACTGCCACCTGCTCTCCCCGGGCGATCAGCCGCTCGGCAATCCGGGCAACCAGTCTGGCCGGTGTCTCATCACTGCCTTGGCCCTCCGCCAGGGTTGGCGGAAGACCAGGGGGACTATCATCCGGGTCAGGTGATAGTATCTCTGCCTCCACGAGGCGGTCGGGGGGGAAAGTGCCCTGATCGGTGATGATCAGGTCAATCAATGCTCCCGGAATCCGGTCAAAGCCCGGGGGCACGACGAGCGTCCCCATGGTAGCTGTGCGATCGATCTTGGCTGACTCGCAGATGACCTCGATCGGCCGGCCGACTGACCGCGCCGCACGACAGATGAGCAGACTCGGCATTCCGTTCAGAACCGAGCCATCGCTCAGCACGGCATCCGCCCCGATCCAGACCCGATCTGCCTCAGCGACGCGCCGGACCACATCCTCATCAGCCACGATCTCGACTGGTACGCCGTCTGCGGCCAGGGCACGGGCGACGTCGCGGCCGTAGGAATGCCCCAGCGCATCACGGGACTCGGCCGCCAGGACGCGCCGCAGGCGGCCGTCCCGGAAAGCGAGGCGGAGCGCCGCGATGACCGTGCCGCTAGCACTCGCCGTGAGTATGCAGCTGGACGGCGGAAGCCGCGCGGCCGCGTTCCGGGCGGACTGCTGGCTGGCCTCTTCCGCTGTGGCGATCAGGGCATTGATATGCTGCAATGCCTCGGCACGCTGGCGTGCTGGATCAGGGATCGTCCGTGTGAGATGCTCGACCTCCCCGGTGGCACGTTCAACCCATGTCCGGACCGCTGCCATGCCCGGACGGGCCGCGATCAGGCGTTCTGCACAGGCTCGAACCACTCTGGCGAGACTGTCCTCCGGCGGCGCCTGCTCGATACAGCGCGCGATTGCCTGAAGGGCCGCCCGGGCAAGCCAGGAAGCACCGTGGACGCGGTCGGCCGCGATCTCCGCAATGAGAGAATCAACCCCGGCAGGAATCTCCGTGCTCACGCTTCCTCACCTGCCCCATGCTGACGGGACGGCGCGACATGTTCCCATGCTTCGGCGAGACGCGGCACGGTCTCCAGGTGCTCGAGCTCCGACGGGGCGATCCAGCGCATCTCCTCGTGCTCCCAGTCGAGCCGGATGCGCTCCGGATGAAGAACAGCGAACCGAAATGGGTAGACCAGCCAGCGCCGACCGGTCGCCGGGTCATCCACCATCAGGGGAGCGCCTGCCGCGATGAGGTGAATGTCCTCATCGGTCAGACCCGTCTCCTCCTGGATCTCGACCCGCGCCTGGTGCTCCGGCGTGTTCCCCGGCTCGAGAAAACCGCTGACCCCGGCCCAGCGTCCCTGGTAGGTCCCCACGCGCCTTCCCCGGCGCAGGACCAGGATCCGTCCGTTATGCTCCAGAAAGGCAGTGACTACGGAACGCCGTGGCTCGTTCATTTGCTCTCTCTGGGCACGGGCGGCGTGATCACCCTCACCCGCTCCCTCTGCCGAGGGTATTCTATCGCCCGCGCACCCCCGCCCGGGCTCCGGCTCAGGCGACATCCTCGGCGAAGTAACGTGCCGAGAGGCGCTCGCCGGTGACCTGCTCCAGTGTCACATCCCAGTCAGCACGGGCCCCCCGTCGGAAGAGCTCCTCGATCAGGAAGCGGCCGGCTGCGGGCGTATTGACCAGTTGTCCGAAGCGCGCGATGATTGACCGATGGAGCTGGGAAGCCATCAGCTCGCCGAGTATATAGTTCTGATAGTAAACCGGATAGAGGGCGAGGTGGATCTTGGCGGCCCAATCCGGCGCATGCCGATTTTCCGGTCTCGGCACCAGCTGGTAGCGCTCGACCAGATCCCACCACAGGGTATCCAGATCCTGCTCCGGATCCTGGTACATCGCCCGCTCGAAGTTGACCACTACCAGCACCCATCGGACGAAGATCAGCATGCCCAGGCGCTGGCGGGCCCGGAGCGCTGGAGCAAGTGTCCTGACCTCCCCCGGCGGTGCCCCAACCACTTCGATCAGCCAGTCGCTATTGAGTGCCTGCCGCTCCATGAGCATGGCGATCGCCTCGGTCGAGAGGGTATGAGCCGGACGGCGGAGCAGGAACGGCAGGGCAGGATCCAGGTACTTGTCGTACACCGCGTGCCCGAGCTCATGGAGAAGGGTCCCCATCCAGCGCTCGTCCGACTCGAGGTTGCACATCACCCGGATGTCGCCTTTCCGATCGATATCGGTGCAGAAAGCGTGCTGGTACTTGTTCGGACGGGCGTAGAGATCGCTGCGCGCGAGGATGTCGCGCACGTCCATGCCCAGACCATCATAGAAGCGGATCGCGATCTCCTCGAGGCTGCGACCGGCCACAAAGCGATCGATCGTCGCTGTGCCAATGCGCGGAGGGCGCTGAAAGAAGGGATCATGGTAGTGCCAGGGGCGGAGAGCCGAGGGCGGGATCCGGTAGCGTTCGGCCAGAGACTGGTCGAGCTCGGCCTTGGCCTGCCGGAACGGTTCGGCCGTGCGCTGGTCGAGCTCATCAAGGATTGCAAAAAGTCGAGCCTCGTTGATTTCGTTCAACTCGAGGCTCTTCGCGAAGTGATCTCGGAAACCGGCACGCTGTGCGGCCGCGTTGCGCAGCCGAACCAGCTCGAGTACGGTTGGTGCGACGCGCGGCCCGATCTGCTTGGTCGCCTCCCAGGCCGCCTTCAGGCGTTCAGAATCGGTCTCGGTCATCAGAATCCGAGCGAGCTCATTGTCTGACCGCGGCTCGCCCTCGAACACGCCGCGGAAGGTATTGAAGGTTGCTTCGGCCTCCTTCTGGAGCTGGGTGATCCGCTCGATCGTCGCGGGATCCTGCTGGCCCTTGGCGAAGGAGTAATAGAGGAGCTGGATCTGCCGGGCGAGATCCGGATCAGCAAAGCCGTCGGCCTGATACCAGGAGCGGACCTTTGCGAACTTCTCTGGGTCGGCATAGATGTGCATGAGGCGAGCCCGCAGTGCGGCCAGCCGCTCGTCGTGCTCTGGCTGGCCGGTTGCCGCTGACTCCCACTCCGCGAGTGCTGCCTCGCGCATCAGGGGTTCGACCTCGGCCACGTGGGCGGTGACAAAGCTCGCCGGCGTCTCCATCGCTACGCTTCCTCGCAGTTCATCATCATGAGCACACGCGCGCCAGGCAGACTGTCGCGGTGATACCCCCGGGCGCCCTCTTGGCCAAATCTTCTTGGCCAGTTTCCCGCGTGGTCAATGATCGGTAGGACGATGCTGGAGGATCTCGATCGCGTGGGGGAGGACCTCGACGATCGCGCTGAGCGACTCGCGGACCCCCCTTGGGCTCCCGGGTAGATTGATAATGAGCGTCTGCCCGCGCACCCCCGCGACCGCGCGTGAGAGCATCGCCCGCGGCGTGTGCCGCATCCCCTCGATCCGCATGGCCTCGGCGATCCCGGGCACCTCCCGCTCAATCACCCCGCGCGTTGCCTCGGGCGTGACGTCGGTGGGCGACAGACCGGTCCCGCCGGTGGTCAGAATGAGGTCTAGCCTCAGCTCATCGCTCCACCGGCGCAACACGTCCTCGATCGCCGCACGATCGTCTGCCACGACCTGATAGGCCTCGACCTTTCCACCGATCGGGGCGATCAGCTCTCGGATCACCGTTCCACTGGTATCCTCGCGCTCGCCACGTGCACCAAGCGTGCTGGCTGTCAGAATTCCAACGCGAAGCACCATTCCTCCCGGTTCGCCGGGTCATGATAATAGCACAGACAGGATCATGACCCCGGAATCAATGCGACCGGTCTTGCGCGGGCATCCTCTGCGGGCCGGGGTGGGTAGAACGGATGGCACAGCATCCCTGAAGGAGCAGTGGGTTTTCGATCTGCCGTCCACGGGCAGGTCAGCCGTTCTGTTGCCCGGTCTCTCACGGTGCAGGATGGAGCGCAAAGGGGTCAATGACCCGGCCGGTGATGGGCGAGGACAGAATAATTGAGGTGATGGTCCGCCCGTGGATGGTCAGGCGATTCAAGAGCGTCTCCAGGTGATGGACGGACTGCACCGCCACCTTGAGAACGCAGGAATCCTCGCCAGTCACCCGGTGGCATTCGAGAATCTCTGGAATCTCCCGAGCAATGGCGACGAACTCCTCGCAGCTTACCGAGCCGGTTGCGATGCGGACAAAGGCCATCAGCGGTAGTCCGATCCGGCCCAGGTCGATCTCGATCCGGTACCCGCGAATGATCCCGGCTTCCTCGAGCCGCCGGACCCGCTCGGCCACTGCCGGGGCGGTGAGCCCGACCCGTCGCCCCAGCTCTGTGTAGCTCAGGCGGGCATTCTCCTGAAGCGCGATGAGGATCTGCCGATTGACCTCATCGAGGAATGATTCGGATTTCAAGCTCTTCACCTCTGATTGCTTGCATCTTGCAAGGGTTATGGCCGAATTCTCTCATATATTGCGTTTCATTGCGTAATTTGTCTTTTCTATACTAGGTTAAGATCGAGCTGCCAGAAAGGCCTGCGTCGGAGCGTGTCTAGGCCAGGCAAGGAGGGGCCGTGATGTATCGGGAGCCGCTCCTGGAACTGTTCATCTTCTACCAGGAGCAGGGGAGGCGTGAGAGGCGGCTGGAGCTGATGCGGCTGCTGAACGCAGCAGCCGCGCCCCGGATGGGGCCGGGAGCACGATTCCTTTCCTGGCTTGGCGATGTGCTCCTCGCTGGCGGAATGGGGCTGAAGCGGCGCTATGGGGGAAGGCCGCCGGCGCCGGCCGCGGAGGACTCCTGCTCACGGCGGTGCGCCGTGTGTACGTGGTACCTCGTGGAGGTGGTGCACGGGGAGGAGTAGGACAGATGCGCGCGGGCCATCCTTCCCACCCGCGCGGTCCCGCTTGCCTGCGCCCAATCCGTGGGTGCTCCCGGTCGAAGCACCTGCTCGGGGGAGCGCACGGGCAGATGGAGCGTGCCAATGCGCCCGCTGGAATGGCTTGGGTGCGGTAGTCCGCGGGACAAGCAGCTGGAGAGGGAGAACGGGCATCGATGGTAACGACATCACCGTACATCCAGCAGAATCGCGCCGAACGCGAGCGCTTGCGCGCACTTGCCGAGCGTCTCCGGGAGGATGACCTGCTGCGTCCGCTTGGTGACGGGTGGACCATCGCGGTTGCGCTCGCTCACCTCGCCTTCTGGGATCGGCGTGCTCTTGCGGTGCTAGAGGAGTGGGAGAGCAGCGGCTTCGCAGTGTGGCATTCGGACTGGGATGCGACCAATGCAGAGCAACTGGCCAGCTGGCAGGCTGTCCATCCGCAGGAAGCCGTTCGCGAGGCCCTGGAGGCGGCCGAGGCCGTGGATCGGAAGATCGAGTCGCTGGACCCGGCCCTGATCGATGCGATCGTTCGGTCAGGGCAGATCCGCCCGATTGAACGCTGGATTCATCGCCGGGAGCACCTCGACCAGATTGAGCGCGTCCTCCGGGGAGTGCCGCCTATCCCCCGGACCCGCGTCTCATCTGGCTCCCCCTATGAACCGAGGATCGGTTTCAGCCGGGTGGTGCGGGTTGGTGATCGAGTTCTGGTGGCTGGGACAGCGCCGATCTGGCCCGATGGGCACTGCGATCCCGACCCGGGCGCACAGGCGCGGCGGTGTCTGGAGATCATCCTCGACGCGCTCCGTGAGGCAGGCGCGCGCGCCGAGCACGTTGTCCGCACTCGTGTCTATCTGCGCTCAGCGGAGGATGCGGATGCGGTTGCCGCGGAGCACGGCGCGATCTTCGGGGATATCCGCCCGGTCAGCACGATGATCATCGTGGCCGGCTTCCTCGATCCGCGCTGGAAGGTTGAGATCGAGGCCGAAGCGATCATTGGCTAGCCCATTGCTCCTGGCCCCTTGCCGTCTGCACGTTCCAGCGTATTTGGATCGGGTTCCGGGCGCATCCGGGGCGCGCGGGATCGGGACGGGCGGGCAGATGCCCGCGCTGATCCCGCACCAGCCGGGGCCCCTCTGGATGTCGTTCTGCTGGCCGCTTCCCCCGCTGGCGGGAGTGTATCGTTCGGAAAGACGATCATCCCATCCTTTGCGTCGACGACGATCGCATCGCCCGGGCGGAAGGTGCTGGCGAGAAGTCGTTCTGCCAGTGGGTTCAGGATCAGGCGCCCAATTGTACGCTTGAGCGGGCGTGCTCCGTAGACTGGGTCATAACCAGTTGCGGCCAGGACCTGCCGTGCGGCGGGCGTCACGACGAGTTCCACCCCGCGTGCCGCCAGCCGCTTCGCCACGGCAGCGAGCTGAATGTCAACAATGCGTGCCAGGTCCTTTTGATCGAGTCGTCGGAAGATCAGGATCTCGTCAACGCGATTCAGGAACTCGGGCGGAAAGGTATGGCGAAGCGCCTCGAGGACACGCGCACGCGGCACCTCACCCGACTCGCTCGTCGCCTGCTCTGCAATCCACTGGCTGCCCACGTTCGAGGTCATGATGACGACGGTATTCTTGAAGTCGACGGTCCGGCCGAGCCCGTCAGTAAGACGGCCGTCATCGAGGATCTGCAGCAGGACATTGAAGACGTCAGGATGGGCTTTCTCAATCTCATCGAGCAGCACGACGCTGTAGGGGCGGCGGCGGATGGGCTCGGTCAGTAGTCCTCCCTCTTCGTATCCGACGTAGCCGGGCGGGGCGCCGATCAGGCGTGCGATCGAGTGTTTCTCCATGTACTCGCTGACGTCGATCCGGACCATCGCGTTCTCGTCGGTGAAGAGGAACTCGGCCAGTGCGCGGGCGAGTTCGGTCTTCCCGACACCGGTCGGGCCAAGGAAGATAAAGCTCCCGAGCGGACGGTTAGGATCCTGGAGGCCGGCCCGGGCCCGGCGGATCGTCTCGGCAACGGTGTGGATTGCCTCGTCCTGGCCAACCACGCGCTCGGCCAAGCGTTCCTCCATGTGCAGGAGCGCTTGCATCTCGCTTTCGAGCATGCGGCTCACCGGGATGCCGGTCCAGCGGCTCACATCCTCGGCAATATCCTCTTCATCCACTTCCTCCCGGAGAAGGCGGCCTACCCGCCGATCACCGATAGCCTCAAGCCGTGCTTCGGCCTCCGCCAGGTCGCGTTCCACCTGGGCAATCCGGGTGTACTTCAACTCCGCGGCCCGGTCGTAATCGGCTGCTCGCTCCGCGTCCTCGGCCTCACGGCGGAGACGCTCTCGTTCCCCCTTGAGATCGCGCACCCGTTGAATCGCCGCCTTTTCCTCCTGCCAGGTCGTCCAGAGGCGGTCTCGTTCAGCACTGATCGTCCGCAGCTCCTCCTCGATCTGACCAATGCGAGCCGTCACAGTAGGGCTCTGCTCCTTGCGCAGTGCCGCGCGTTCGGTCTCGAGCTGGGCAATCCGCCGTTCGACCGCATCGAGGCTGGCCGGCACCGAGTCGATTTCCATACGCAGGCGCGCGGCTGCCTCGTCAATCAAATCAATCGCCTTGTCCGGCAGGAAGCGGTCAGCAATGTAGCGGTGTGAGAGCACCGCCGCCGCAACCAGGGCCGCGTCTTTGATCAGGACGCCGTGGTGGACCTCGTAGCGCTCACGCAAGCCCCGGAGAATCGCGATTGTATCCTCGACCGAAGGCTCAGCGATATAGACTGGCTGGAAGCGCCGCTCCAGGGCGGCATCCTTCTCGATGTGCTTGCGGTACTCGTCCAGGGTTGTCGCGCCGATGCAGTGGAGTTCTCCCCGCGCCAGCATGGGCTTGAGCATATTCGAGGCATCCATCGCCCCTTCGGCCGCGCCCGCGCCGACCACTGTGTGCAGCTCGTCAATGAACAGGATGATTTCGCCCGCGCCTTTCTGGACCTCCTTGAGCACTGCCTTGATCCGTTCCTCGAACTCTCCGCGGTATTTGGTACCGGCGACCATGGCGCCAAGATCCAGAGCAAAGATCTTTTTCTTCTTGAGCCCTTCAGGGACATCGCCGCGCACGATCCGCCAGGCCAGGCCCTCGACGATCGCCGTCTTGCCGACACCCGGCTCACCGATCAGGACGGGATTGTTCTTGATCCGGCGGGATAGGATCTGGATGACCCGTCGGATCTCCGCATCACGGCCGATCACTGGATCAAGCTGGCCGGTCTGGGCAAGACGGGTCAGATTGCGGCCGAAGGTCTCGAGCGTCTCGTAGCTCGGCTCGGCAGTCCGCTGGACCCCCCGGATCTGGTCCAGGGTCTGGTACAGACGCTCCTGGGTAACTCCCTGCTCAGCGAAGATGCGGACGGTTGGCCCGCCCACGCGAAGGTCCACCAGAGCAAGGAAGAGGTGCTCGAGGCGTACTTCCTCATCTCCCAGACGCGCCGCTTCGCCCTGGGCAAGATCAAGGGTCCGCGACAGCCGCGGTGATGGATACAGGACTGATCCAAAGGCCTTTGGCAATCCCTCGATCTCGCTGGCCAGCTCCGCGCGCACGATCGCCGGGTCGAGGTCCACTGCGGCGAGCAGGTCGGGGATTATCCCTGCCTCCCACTCCAGGAGAGCCAGGGCAAGGTGCTCTGGCTCGATCTGGCTGTGGTGCTGGGAGCCTGCGATGTGTTGTGCGAGGCGAAGCGCCTGTTGAGATTCTTCGCCGAGCTGCCTCTGTCGCATGGTATGCGCCGTCCCCGGAGAGTTTTCGAAAGCCCGAAGATCAGGTCCTGGCAGAAGGACGGCGGGCGTACTCTGGAGAGCGCCCGGTATCCGATCGCATGGCACCGGCCACCTGATTTCGGGAACACTGGCTCTAGGATAGCATACGCGGTTGTGTTCCCCAGTCGGTTCGCAATCAGTTCGTAATGGCGTTAAGCAGTCTGGTTCTGGTGCTCTTCGTAGCTATAGTGGGGAGCCAGGGGAGGACAGCAGGGCACTCAGGATTGTGGAAATGGCCATGACGGCCGAGCGAGCGGGGGAAATGGCCAGCCAGGGGCAGGCCGCTCCGCTCACGGCAGGCCGCTCGATCCCACCGCGGTCCCACCGGGTTGGCGGTGCGCGGCCGGAATGGGTGATGCCGTGGGGGTAGGAAGGGTATAGATGAGGATGCGATTGGGGGCATCACCCACCACGGCGACGACCTTGATCTGATCGATGGTCACCTCGCCTCGCGCAAGGGGATCGAAGCTCGGGTGCGGAGCTAGATTGTAATAATAGGTCTCCTCCCCGATCCGGACGCCGCGGTAGTTGCTGGACTTCACTCGTTGTCCAGACGGAAGGGTTACCAGAGGATCGTCCTCGGGGCCACGCCAGCCGACTGCGTAGCTCACTACCTGTGCGACCGGAGCGGTCGGCGGCGCAGGGGACGCGCTCGGCGGTCGAACCAGACCGGTCGCGGAGCCGATGAGGACTGCCGCCATCGCCAGGATGATGCCGATCCCGATCGGCCGGGCGGAACGATCAAAAGACCAGACAAGACCAAGGGCACGCCGCTCTCCCAGGCGAGGGAAAGGACGTGACAGATGTACCACCGCTACGGGCTCCCGGACTGGCCTGCCCTGGCTCGGCCGATCGGCACTCACATCAGTACAGACATACCGCGCTCCATCGGCGAGCCTTCCGCTTCCTGCAGCACGGTGCGCGGCAGACCATGGACAACCGGTTTTTAATGCTATTTTAACGCGATCCGGCGTGGGAGAATAGCTACCGCCCCATCGTGCCGCACTCGTATTGGTCGCGGCTACGCGATCTCCACTCCCAATCCGCGAGCCGCAGCCGTGATGGCCTCCCAGGTAGCCTCGGGCACCGGAATCCCGTTGCGCAGGCGCTGCTCTCTGCTCCGCCGCTCTGGCTCACCGGGCAGGAGCACTTCGCTGAAGCCGCGAGCCGGGGGGACGGCCTTGATCCGGCGCAGGGTGAAGTCAGCCGAGCTCTCGTAATCGGCGAGGGTGCAGAAGGTTGTGGCATCGACAGCAATAATGACCGCACCGCCGCGTCGCCCGTCTCCGTTATAAATCGCGCCAGGTGCAAGTGCTCCGCCCAGCATCTCGACAACCATTGCCAATCCGTACCCCTTGTGCCCACCGAAGGGGAGGAGCATGCCGCCCGCGTAGAGATCCTCCGGATTTGTGCTCGGATTGCCATCCTTATCGAGGATGCAACCGGGGGGAAGTGGCTCTCCCTTTGCTCGGGCCACCTGAACCTTACCTTCGGCGATCGCTGTCGTCGCAAAATCAACCAGCAGGTCCGGCATTGTACCGCCGGGAATGCCGATACTGATCGGATTCGTTCCCAGGGCACGTGCTGCCCCACCGTACGGGGCGGCGAGTCCCGGCCCGCCACTGCCGCCAACCACCACAATGGCGATCACGTCGCGCGCCGCAGCACGCTCGGCCCATTCACCGAGCCGACCGATATGGTTGCAGCGGACAATCGCGACAACGACTGCCTTCGCCTCTTTCGCTTTGCGGACAGCGACCTCGGTCGCGAAGGCGGCGGCGATATGCCCGAAGCCGTATTTTCCATCTACGAGCGCGCTCCCCGGCGTTTCGCTGATCACCTCGGGCCGAGCTGATGGGATCAGGGTTCCCCGGCGGATCTGCTCGAGATAGGCGGGGATCCGAATGACGCCGTGCGAGTCGTGTCCCACCAGGTTACTTTCGACCAGCACATCAGCCATCTGGGCTGCGAGATCCGGAGGTGTTCCGGCGGCTTCGAAGATGCGGCTGGTCACCGCTCGTAAACGGTCGGCCGTGATCGTCAGCATTGGCGTGTCCTCTCTATCTTCGGGTATGCCCACGTGGACCAGTTTATATGCAGCGCTGTCCCCCATCACACCCGAAATGGAGTCCCCATCCCCGTGGAAAGGGTGATGGCACCACGCGGGGCGATGCGGGCGGCTAGCGCGCCGATTCTATCAGAATTCCCCCGATAGATTGGAAAGTCCGGCCGATGGGAACCGGGTGCTCGCGGCTGGGGGCTCTTGATCAGCAGTGCCCTGAGTGCCGGATATGAGACCGTGCCAGTGCTTACCTATTCAACCCGCTCATCCGCTGTAAGCCGTTCGATGACACAGAACCAGGGCGTCGAGGCCGCGTCGGGAATCCCTTCACGGTACAATACGTACCGCGTGTATGGAGAGGACCGGGGAGGCTCAGGGTTCCTGGTCGACCGCGTGGGCGCGGGAGCGCGGGGAGCAGGGAGCATTATGCCCCGGGGATAGAGGAGAGGACATGATTCGGGTGCAGGTAGTCGGGGCGACCGGTTACGGTGGTCTGGGGATTATCGAACTGTTTCTGCGGCATCCGGAGATCGAGATCGGGGATCTGCTGGCGAAGAACGATGTTGGGCGTCCCTTGAGCGATTTCTTCCCTCATCTGCGCGGCTTCTGTGACCGTGTCGTCGAGGATGCCAGTGAGGACCGGATCGGGAAGGACTGCGATCTCGTGGTCTTCGCCACGCCGGACCGTGTCGGCATGCAATACGCGGCCCGGGCTCTTGAGCGCGGCGCGGCGGTGCTTGACTACAGCGGGGACTTCCGCTTTGGTTCGCCGGAACGGTACTCCGAATATGCCCGTCGTCATCCTTCGGTCGCTGGTCGGCCACACGAGGCACCGGGGCTCCTGGGGAAGGCAGTCTACGGCCTTCCTGAACTCTTCCGGGAGCGGATCAAAGGCGCCCGCCTCGTGGGTAATCCAGGCTGCTTCGCGGTCGCGATGATCCTGAGCCTGGCGCCGGCGCTGACAGAAGGGCTGGTGGATCCAGCTTCGATTATCGTCGATGGGAAGACCGGCATCTCCGGTGCTGGGAAGAAACCCGGGGCGCTGTACCACTTTCCCGACCGGGATGGAAACCTGACCCCCTACCGCGTGGGTACGCACCAGCACGTTGTCGAGACGGTCCAGGCGCTGAGTAGCGTGGCCGGGACGCCAGTCAAGCTGACCTTCGTTCCACATCTCGCGCCGGTCTCGCGGGGTATCCTGACAACGGCCTACGCGGTCCTGCGTCGTGAGGTGGATGCGCGGGAGGTGGATGAGCTCTACCGGACCTTCTACGCGAACGAGCCCTTCGTGCGAATCCAGCCGCTGGGAAGCATGCCGAGCCTGAAAACGGTTGTGGGGAGCAACCTCTGCGATCTCGCCGTGGCCATTGATCAGGAGAACGGGCGTCTCATCGTTGTCGGGGCGATTGACAATCTGTTGAAAGGGCAGGCGGGAACTGCGATGCAGAATATCAATCTTATGTTTGGCTTCCCGGAGACGGCAGGCCTGGAGCGAACCCCGGTCTATCCCTGAGGGAGCGGCTCCCGGTCTTCCTCCGCCGGTAAAGCCGAGTGACGTCAGCGGCGGAAGAGATCCAGGAACCGGTCCTCGTACTCGGCAAAGAGCCCCCACCGATCGAGCTCGGTTTTCAACTCGACCGGCTCGATCTCCCCGGCCGCGACACGGGCGAACATCTCTTCGATCCGGGCACGAGCCGCGCGGGGGACGCCGCGATCCATCCCTAGCAGGCCGTGGCGATCGAGATCGCCGAGGGTCTGGCCAAGCGAGGTCACCGTGAGGTCGTGGATGAACTTCATCAGAGAGATGTCCCAATAGTGGTCGTTGCCCCGGATGACAGCGGCGTGTGTCTGCGACTCCCGGTCGAGCTGCTCGGCCAGCCGCCGGGCAACCACTGGCGGTGGATCGGCGACGATGCTCGTGTCCCGGAGCTCATTTCGGTAAGAGTAGAGCAGGCCTGGCGCATTCGGACCATGGGTCGCCAGGAGGTAGCGGGCGAACTCTTCACCGTGGGCGAAGCCATCGAAGAGGTTGAGCAGGTAGGTTGGCGTGACGATCTGCGGTCGGTTCGCCGTGACAACGCCGGTGCGCACGACCGCTTCCTCGGCCTGTGCCTCGTCCTCGACAAGCGCAGGTGCCGTGACGAGGTAGTAGGTGATCGCGGTGATGCCGAAGGTGGCAAGCGGCTGTCGCGGTGCGCGCACCACATCTGTCTGCTCGGCGATAGCCTGGATCTCCCTCGGGCTCAGCACGAGGCCCCCTCACTGCATGAGCTTGTCAGAAGTATACGCCGGAAGGGGGGAAACACGCTACAGCTGGAGATAGCCAGTGCCCCGCTCCGGCAGATCGGTAAACGTATAGATAGCATAGAATGCAACATGACAATAGTCGAGTCTGTTTCACGTGAAACGGCGGTCGCCAGCCGAGGCCGCCAGAAGGTCGTAGAGCCCCTGGAGCTGCTCCTCGCTGTAGAAATGGATGATCAGCCGTCCTCCCTTCCCCTGGCGGACCACGTCAACCCGGGTGCCCAGCGCCTCGCGAAAGAGCTCCTCGATGCGGGCCGTCTCGGGGTCGTGTGTGCGCGGCTCTCCGCGCGGATGGTCGACCGTCTGCCGGCGGCGACGCACGAGCGCTTCGGTTTCGCGTACCGAGAGGCGGCGTGAGACCACCTCGTGGAGGAGGGCGACAATCTCGGTTGGCCCGCCGCCTGCCAGCAGTGCTCGGGCGTGCCCCTCGCTGATCTCCCCGCGGCTCAGAGCCTCCTGCACCGCATCCGGCAGTGCCAGGAGGCGGATCATGTTCGCCACGGTCGACCGGTCCCGCCCCACCCGGCGTGCCACCTCCTCCTGGGTCAGCCCGAACTCCTCAATCAGGGTCCGATAGGCCGCCGCCTCTTCCAGCGGGTTGAGGTCTGCCCGCTGGACATTCTCCACAAGCGCCAGCTCGAGCATCCCCTGCGGCGTTACGTCCTTGATCACCGCAGGGATGCGCTCCAGGCCCGCCTGTACGGCGGCCGACCAGCGCCGCTCGCCGGCCACCAGGATGTAGCCTTCCCCGTCCTCCGCACGGGTGACGATGACTGGCTGCAGCACCCCGTGCTCTCGAATCGACTCGGCCAGGACTGCCAGTTCCCCTTCCTCGAGGCGATGTCGCGGTTGCCGCGGGTTCGGACGGATTCGGGTCACCGGAATCTCGCTCACCCCCGGTGTCCCAGTCGGGATCAATGCGCCAAGCCCGCGCCCAAGCCCCCCGCGCCCGGTTCCTCCCACCGCATACCTCCACAGTGACATCCGTGATCAGGGGCGTTCTAGCAGATCCCTCTTTCCGGCGCAATCACCGTCGTCACCCGCTCGCTCTTTCTCGCTGTATCCACCTCACCGCGCTATCCCTGCCGGCGCCCGGATCGGTGTATGGTCCGGGCAGTCCTTCCGCGCCTCTTCCTCCGAAAGAAACCGATCGATCAAGCGGCAGTGATGGGGCTCTGGCTGTCCCGGTGCGACGTTTTCGGCGAAGTATACGCAGCCGCGGCAGGGCTCTGCTACCTCCAGGTATCCGGCGCGTCGCAGGCTCCAGATCACCGCTCCCAACCCCCGTTCGAGTGCCTTCCGTTCCTCTACCGTGAGCCCCTCGAGCGCCTGCGTAAGCTGCCATCCCCACCGCCCCAGGCCCTCCACCACCTGGCGCCCCGCTGGGGTCAGGCGGAGCAGTGTCACTCGCCGATCACGCGTATCGCCTGTACGCGTGATCAGGCCGCGCGCTTCCAGTCCGTCCACCACCCCGACTGCACTTGCGTGCGATACGCCCAGGTGACCGGCGAGCCGGCCGATCGAGGTCGCGAAGCTTTTCGTCCGTCCGATGAACAGGAGCGTCTCCGCCTGCACCGGGGTCAGACCGACGGCTCGCGCTTCTTCCAGTCCGATCACCCGCACTGCCTGCCCCAGTCGAAGCAAGCTCAGGAGCAGGGGGTCCATCCTCATCCGCCTCCCTTCCACACGGTGTCCCAGACCAGAGGTGCCTTCCACCGCGGGTACTGGAGACTGCCGCGCGTTTCCACCTGACCACCGCGTGACACCGCCACAGCACCCGTTCCGCCGCGTCCGACGCGGCCGTCACAGCATCCAATAGCTTCCGCGCCGTCCCCTCGATCCCGAAGCGAAGTCCCCTTCTGCCGAGTCCTCCGCCGTCGTTCCTACCAGGCTCCGGGTTCAACATAGGCCCGTGCCCAGAGCGTCACCTGGAGCAAGACCGCCTTGAGCCAGGCCTGATGCATCCGCTCCACCAGCGCGGGGGGATCGCCGCCCTTTTCCAGAAAGGGGCGGATCGTTGCAAAGATCGGGTAGATCAGAGCGTTAACGTACCGGAAGTGGATGAAGGGGGGAGTACCCGCGGCGGCCGGTCCGTCCGTCAGGTTCTTCCGATCACGGTGGCGGTGGCCGATCTCCTCCTGATAGGCGAGCCAGGCCGCATCGAATCGTGCCGCACACGTATCGGCGATCCACTGCCCGAAGCGTGCCCGCACCCGCGCCAGGTATTCCTGCCGCGGCCCCTCAGGTCCTGAGAAATAGGTCAGCAGGAAGTCGTGGGAGCCAACGAAACCATACCAGTGATCGAGGATCTGATCTGCCTGTGGTACCAGGATCTCACCCGCGCGGCGGAGTGCCGCTGTATCCGTCTCATCAAAGAGCACCGTCTCCTTCAACCGCTCGAACTCCTCCTGCGACACCGGGGATGGGGGAAGGGTCAGATCACCGTACCGATAGCCCGGGATCGCCTGTGCATCAGAAGCCATAACTCCCCCTCTCGACAAGCGCTCGTCGCGCAGATTTTCTGTAAGATACCTACATATTGTGCCCGTGTCAAGGGCGGGGGAAGCCCGCTTTTCGCGCTGTGGTGAGCCCATCGGCGGCTGTTCACCGTCCTGCGCCAGGCCGGGATCCCTCGCGGGGCGGCGGCCGGTCGTGGAAAACGTTGACAACCCCTGGCGTGTATGGTAGAGTGGCCATCACAACTGAATAGGACGCGCTCTTATCCAGAGTGGCGGAGGGAGACGGCCCGACGAAGCCCGGCAACCGGTGACCTGTGTCACACGGTGCCAACTCCGGCAGAGAAGATCTGCGAGATAAGGGGTGCGGCAGCGGAGAAGCCCCTGCAAGCGCCGGGGCGATTTTATTGTAACGCACCGCGGGGCTTGCCGATCGAGATTCGGCGGTTGCAGAGCGGGCAAACAGCCGCAGACGGAAAAGGCGAAGACGAGGACGAGTACGCTGCGTGGCCGGCTACAGAGAGCTGCCTGTGCTGAGAGGTGGTGCCTGGTGCGCAGCGGAATATGACCTCCGAGCCGCTGATTGAACCGATGTTCTCTTTACCTTGCCCTTCCGGGGGTGTGCAGTGCACTGGAGGGGGAGGGGGAGTCCGTCATAGTAGGATCAGCCGGAGGGCCCATTACTACGGGCCAGAACAGCGACCGTTATCACCGCTGGGGGTAGGTGGGCCAGGTTATTGCTTGCCTACCCGCTGAGGCTGGCGCCGCGAGGTGCTAGCGAAGAAGGGTGGTACCACGAGATGAGGCCTCTCGTCCCTGGGTAGGGCGAGGGTTTTTTATTATCCTGGAGGACTTGATGACGCGTGTTCGTGGTCTAAGGTGTCGTGAGTGCGGCCGTCTGTACCCGGCCGAGGCACTCCACGTCTGCGACGAATGCTTCGGCCCCCTTGAGGTCGATTACGATTACGACGCGGTGCGCGCAGTGGTCTCGCGCGAGAAGATCGCTGCAGGTCCGCGGAGTATCTGGCGTTACCGCGACCTCCTTCCCCTGGATGACGACCGTGTCGTTGACCTCGGGACCGGATTTACCCCTCTCGTCCGTGCTGATAACCTCGCGCGCGTGCTCGGACTCCGGGAGCTCTACCTGAAAAACGACAGTGTGAATCCTTCCTATTCCTTTAAAGATCGCCCTGTCGCCATCGCCAGCTCCAAGGCCCTCCAGTTCGGGTTTGATACTCTCGCCTGCGCCTCCACCGGCAATCTCGCCTGCTCGGTTGCCGCCCATGCCGCCCGGGCCGGCGTCCGGGCCTGTGTTTTCATTCCAGCCGATCTCGAGCAGGGCAAGATCCTGGGAGCCGCGATCTACGAGCCAACGCTGATTGCGGTCGATGGCAACTACGATGATGTCAACCGTCTCTGCTCCGAGATCGCCGATCAGTACGGTTGGGCCTTCGTCAATATCAACCTCCGCCCTTACTACTCCGAGGGAAGCAAGACCCTCGCCTTCGAGGTGGCAGAGCAACTCGGCTGGCGCGCGCCTGACCACGTTGTCGCCCCCATCGCGTCGGGTTCACTCTTCACCAAGCTTTGGAAGGGCTTCAACGAGCTTCGCCTGGTCGGATTGATCGATAGCCCTGCACCGCGCATGAGTGCCGCCCAGCCTCTCGGCTGTGCACCCGTCTACACGGCGTACCGGGACGGGGCACGAGACGTCCGCCCGGTTCGCCCCAATACAATTGCTAAATCGCTTGCGATCGGTAACCCGGCTGATGGTTACTACTGCCTGAGGATCATCGCTGAGTCCGGTGGGGGCTGCGCGGCGGCGAGCGATGCCGAAATCATCGAGGGAATCAAGCTCCTTGCGCGGACCGAGGGCATATTTACCGAGACGGCGGGTGGCGTGACGATCGCCTGCTTGAAGAAGCTGGTGGAGGCCGGGACGATCCATCCGGATGAGGTTACCGTTGCTTACATTACTGGCAATGGTCTGAAAACGCAGGAAGCGGTCGCCGGGCACATCGTTCAACCGATACGGATCGCCCCGACGCTCGATGCCTTCGAGGCGGCGTTCCGCGAACGCGAGCTCGCGCTCGCCTGAGTGCGCGCCCGGCAATCTTTGCATTCGGAGGAGAAGAGGAATGCCAGTAACCGTTAGGATTCCCGCGCCGCTCCGTCGGCTGACCGATGGGCAGCGCGAGGTTCTGGTCGAGGCGCCGACGGTGGCCGCCTGTCTCGAGCGCCTGGCTGAGGCCTATCCGGGTCTGAAGGAGCGCATCTGCGAGGCGGATGGATCGGTCCGCCGCTTTGTGAATATCTACGTGCGCGGTGAGGATATCCGCTTCAGCCAGGGACTGGATACCCCCCTGCACGATGGGGATGATGTTTCGATCGTCCCCGCGGCATCTGGCGGCTGAACGTACCCCACCCGACGCCCCGGGCTTTGCGGGTGGGCCCTGGCTCGGGAATCCAGTGGGCTACCGGCGGCGCCGGGCGCGGCGGCGCTCCGGGGCGTAGCGCCGCCGAAGCTCCTCGGCACGGATCTCGGCAAGGCGGGCTGGGTAGCGACGGACGAGGTAATAGCCGAGGAACCCGATGTAGCCGAGGGCAGCAAGCGCCGTGAGATAGAGGAAGACGCGCATCGACAGGCCCGGCACCTCAGCATACCGGAACGCGATCAGGAGGAGACCAATCACGCCAATTGTAATGGCGTAGGGTCCAAAGCGCGTTCCCATGCCGATGAGTGCCCCGTTACCGGCGAACAGTCGGCGGCGGAGTCGATAGACG
Source organism: Chloroflexota bacterium (assembly GCA_019690095.1). Taxonomy (GTDB): domain Bacteria; phylum Chloroflexota; class UBA6077; order FW602-bin22; family CADDYW01; genus JADGGD01. The sequence goes on along the minus strand of JADGGD010000016.1, from coordinate 9,253 downwards.
GCGACGGCGATCACGGTCCAGGCCAGGAAGGCCAGGAGGACAACCAGGTAGAGATCGCTCGGCGGGCCGGGCATGGCATCGAACCAGTGACCCGCGCTCAGGAGTTCTCGCAGGTGGAGCTGCACTGCTCGTTCATCCTCGCGTCCATCCGAAAATCGGCACTAGCGCGCCGCGGAATAGTATAGCGATGGACTGTCGTTGGGGCGGGGCGATTTTACACGATTTTTACAGATCGCCCGCCCTGCCGGGCCTTTCGACACGTCCCGTGAATTGACCCTGCCAGGGGGCCGTGCTAGAATCCGTTTATGTAAGCCGAGTCCCGGGCGGGTGAGGGAAATACACGATGCTGTGGCGAATCGTCCGTCGCCTGCTGGCCGTCGTCATCCAGATGTTGATCTGGCGTCCCGTGGTCAGTCTTGCCGTTCTCGCGCTTGGCCTTGGTCTCGTTGGATTTATCGTCGGGGGGACAAGCCGCCCCAATCTGATCCGGAGTAGCCTGCCCGCCTCTACGGCCCCCTCCGCTGTTGGAACTCCCGCCATGCCAATCGTTGTGCAGACTGCCCCTCCCATGACCCCTCCTCCTGCCGTGGATCAGTACATCAAGGGGATGATTACCTTCAATGCCCATCTCATGTGGCAGGCCCTTGACCAGCAGGCCATCCAGGAGATGGTCAGCCAGGGCGGGTCTGAGCAGGCGCTCCAGCAGCGCCTTGATGATGCGCGCCAGCAGGGCGCCAGTTACGACGGCGTCGCGTTCATCGGCGGCTATCCCCTTCGGAATGGCGATAGCTACCTCTTCTACGTCGTCTCGCGCCGCGGCTTCGCCGGTCGCGGCGTGGCTGACCAGGTCTTCTTCGTCTTCACGGTGGGGCCGAACGGCAAGATTATCAAGATCGAGTAAGGGCCACGGCCACTCTGGGGCATGGCCCCGGGTGTGTCGCTAGAGCCGCAGGGGTGGGTCAATGAGCACGGTTACCGAGCGTCCGAAGCCACCGGTCGATGAGATCGAACGATCGATTGACTCCTTCTTTGCCCGAATCGGGCGGGCCTGGAAGCAGATCCTGATCCTGGCCATCATCGTTGGTCTCATCTGGTTCGTCATCGCCCCGAACATCTCCAACTGGCTCCAGTACATCCTCTTCGGCGCCTACCTTGTCTTCCAGCTCCTCTTCGCCGCCTTCTTCATGATCTTCCAGTTCGTCGCCCTCTTCTGGTTCCTGGGGCGGCCGCGCATGTACTGGATCCTGCCCGGTGAGACCGGGGTCGGCTTCAAGGACTATCGCGGAAATCCGGAGGTCCTTGAGACGGCCAGCCGCATTGTGGCGCTCTTGAAGGGTGTCAAGGAGTTCAAGGCCATGGGCGGCCAGGTGACCCGCGGCGTCCTCCTGGTCGGACCGCCGGGCACTGGCAAATCGTATCTGGGCCACTGCATCTCGACTGAGGCAGGCGTTCCGTTTGGTTACCTCTCCGCTCCGTCCATCCAGGGGATGTTCTGGGGCATGGACGTGATGCGGATCTGGAGCCTTTACCGGAAAGCCCGCAGCCTTGCCCGGAAGTATGGGGCCTGCATTCTGTTCATTGATGAGATCGATGCGATCGGCATGCGCCGGGCTGGCATGGCCGGCGCTCCCCTCGGGGCAATGGGTGGTATCTTCGGCGGCGGTGCGGGGGCACTCAACCAGCTCCTCACCGAGATGGACCCGCTCCCGCGCGATGACAGTCTGGTGGCCCGTTTGAAGCGCAAGCTCGGTCTGAAGACCGGTCGGGCCGAGATTCCCCTGGTCCTGACGATGGGCGCTACGAATATCGTGGAGACCCTTGATCCGGCCCTCCTCCGGCCGGGCCGCTTCGACCGGAAGATCTTCATTGATCTCCCCGACTACGACGGCCGTAAGGAGATTATCAAGTACTATCTCGATAAAGTCGCTCACGAGGACCTCGACCTGGACCGCCTGGCCTCAGAGACGATCGGCCAGAGCCCGGCCGCGATCAAGTTCATCATCAACGAGGCGGTCATCAACGCTCACTTTAACGGACGTACCAAGATCACGTATGAGGATTTCGCGGTTGCCCTTGACAACCACGAGGTGGGTCTGCGCCACCCCATCCGCAATATGCTGATGGAGGAGAAGCGTGCCCTTGCCTACCACGAGGCCGGTCACGCTGTCGCGATGCTCAAGCTCTACAAGCGGATGCGTGTCACCCGCGTCACGATCATCCGCCACGAGGGGGGCGTCCTCGGCTTCGCGATGCCCAAGCCGGTCCAGGAGACATATACGACCGACCGAAACGAGCTTCTCGCTCATATCCAGGTCGCCCTGGCCGCCCGGGCGGCCGAGGAACTCTTCCTCGGTACCCAGCTGAGCGGTGTCTTCTCCGATCTCCAGCAGGCAACCCGTGCCGCCGCGGCCTACATCGGCTACCTTGGCATGAACGGCAGTCTGTATTCGACAGCCGCCTTTAACGAGGGGATTGATCCCTCAATGAAGCGGGAGATCGAGAAGCTGCTCCGTGAGCAGTTCATCAAGGTCAAGAACCTGCTCAACGAGAATCGCGATCTCGTGATCGCCGTCGCGGAGACACTCCTCCAGCGTCTCGAACTGAATGGTGACGACCTTATCCGCATTGAGCAAGAGGTCGAGCGGCGCAAGCGCGCGGGTGAGGAGCTGCCGACACTGCCGGAGATGAATGCACCGGTGAGTGTCCTGGATCTTCTTCCCTCCGAACGCGATGGCGCGGTAGCCTACCAGGAGCCGCCAGCCTCTCCGTGACCCCTCACCGGGATCGGATGGTTTCTCGCCCCTGAGGTGCGCAATCCGGGTGGGGCCGTCTGAAATGCGGCCTCACCCGGATTGTTGCTCTCTCCTGGCTGCTGGTTTTCCTCCTTTGTCGGACCGGAACGGGTTTTGCCCTCACTGCGTCAATCGCGTTCAGGAGGCTGCCATGGCGGTCGCACCACGACCCCGTCCCGAGGCACCGCGCATTACCGCTGCCGAGGCTCGTGCCCTTCTCGCTCGCAACCAGGCAGTTGCCGTCGATGTCCGGACTCCAGAGGAGTATGCGGTAGGTCACCTCCCCGGTGCTCTGCTCATCCCGCTCCGTCGTCTCGCTGCTCAGCTGGGCGAGTTACCGCGCGATAAGACGATCATCTTCTACTGAGCCTGACCAGGAGAGCACTCGAGCGCCCGTGCGGCGCAAATCGTTATCGCGCGCGGCTACGACGGCCGCGCCCTACGCGGCGGCATCCAGGCCTGGGAACAGCACGGGTACCCGATCGCGGTAGGTGGAGCACCTGATTGACCTTCACCTGGTCCCCGGTGCTGCTTTGACTGTCCCAGGTTCTCGTCGGCTGCTGATCGGGCATGGACTATTTTAGGGGGAGTACACCGCCGACTGCGCCGATCGGCGCGGCTGTACCCTTTGACTGGCTCTCTCTCCTCACGGTAGACTGGAAGACAGCGAGGCGACCGCGGAGGAGATGCCGCCGTGATCGAGCGGATCCTGGTCCCCCTGGATACCAGCCGCCTGAGCGAGGCGAAGATCCCGTACGCCGAGGAACAGGCGCGCGCCTTTGGCGCGGAGATCATCCTTCTCCACGTTCTTCCGCCCGGCAGTGTCGATGGCGACACGGTCTCCCCGGCCGAGGCCCAGGCCCGAACCTACCTCGATGCCATCGCCGCACGGCTTCATGCGGAGGGACTGCGCGCCCGGACGCTGATCCGCTACGGCGATGTTGCTCAGACTATCCTCAATGAGATTACCACTGAGCATATCGACCTCGTCGTGCTGGGTGCTAACATCCGCCGCGGCCTGTCGCATCTGCTCGTCGGGAGCGTCGCTGAGGAAGTGATCGCCCGGGCGCCTTGTCCGGTCCTGCTGGTGCGTCCGGGGCAGATCCCGGTCGAACGCGCTCATCCGATCCGCAGTTTCGACGAGGATGTCGCTCGGGTGGGCCCGGTCTCTCCGCGGTCTCTTGGTCTCCGGACCGTCGAGGTCTCCCGCATCATCGGGAGCGTCGGCCGCGCCCACGAGCTCGATGGGTCGTTCCGCCCGATTAACCGCCGACGTGAGGACGAGCATCGCTTCCAGCGCATCCGTCAGCTTATGGAAGAGGGAGCCCCTCTCCCGCCGGTCGTCCTCTACAAGCTCGGCTACGGCTACTATGTACTCGACGGCAATCACCGCGTCGCTGCAGCCAAGCAGCTCGGCCAGCTTGAGATCGATGCATTGGTCACCGAGTTTGTCCCCCTGCGAGATCCCCAGGCCCAGCGTGTCTTTGCCGAGCGGCGGGCATTCGAGCGCGCGACCGGCCTGACCCGGATCGGCGCGGCTCTACCAGGCCAGTATCCACGTCTGGAGGAGATGATCCGCGCCTTCGCTCGTGAACAGGGCATTGAGGATCTGCGCGAGGCCGCGCAGCGCTGGGAATCCGAGGTGTACCGTCCCATCGCGCGGCGGATCCGCCAGCTGCGCATTGGCCAGCGTTTTCCGGGCGAGCGCACGGCGGATATCTTTGTACGTGTAGCCACGCTCCGGGAAGAGGCCCGCCAGGCCGATGGCCACCCCCTGGACTGGAACGAGGCGCTCGCCCGACTGGTTGAGGCCAGTCCGTCCCTGTCGGAGGGAACGCGCTAACCGCCGGAACGCTCGGCGGCCCGGTCCCGGATATCCGAGGGCCCCCCCTTGGCACGATATGCCGCCGCGAGGAGCTGGACCGGGTGGAGGACTTTTGCCTTCAGGCCAGTCCGACGGACACCAGCCTCGAGCTGGAGCAGACAGCCAGGGTTGCCGGCCAGGACGACTTCGGCGCCAGTCGCGGCAATGTTGGCGAGTTTGCGATCGAGGAGCTTGGTCGCTCGCTCAGCGTGCGTGAGATTGTAGATGCCCGCACTCCCGCAGCACCAGTCTGACTCTTTCATCTCGACGAACTCGACGCCCGGCACCTGACGGATCACCGTACGCGGCTGACGTCGCACTCCCTGCGCGTGACACAGGTGGCATGCCTCATGGTACGTCACGCGCACCGGTACGCCGCCGGCTGGCGGCGTGAGCGGGATCTCAGCAAGGAGTTCGGTGATATCACGGACCTTACGGCTGAACGCCTCCGCCCGCTCCCGATAGGCCGCATCCTCACGCAGAAGATGGCCATATTCCTTGGTCTGCGCGGCACACGCCGCGCAGTCGGAGACAATATAGTCCAGATCCCATGCCGCGAAGAGATCGATATTGTAGCGGGCAAGGGCCCGGAGGGTCTCGACATCTCCTTCTGCGGCGTGCGGCGCGCCGCAGCAGCGCTGGGATTGCGGGGTGACGACCTCGCAGCCATTCTCTGTCAATACGCTCACTGTTGCCCGGCTCACCTCGGCGTAGACTACGTTCATGACACAGCCGAGGAAGAAGCCTACCCGATACCGCCGTTCGCCACGCGCGGGCGTCACCTCAGCCAGCTGTCCACGCAGAGGACGGGCAGGTAACCGTGGAAGGAGACCCTCCATCACCGCGAGAGTGCGAAGGCGCCCGGGCAGTCGATCCAGGATGCCGCTCCGGCGGATCAGCGCCTGGATCCCCAGGCGCTGATAGAGGCGGAGCGGTACCACCAGCTGCTCGACCCGCTCTGGCCGCAGGAGGATCCAGCGGAGGATAACGCGCTTGAGGAGTCGCTCCAGCAAGGGGGGACGCTCACGGCGGGCGATCTCGGCTCGCGTCGCGACGACGAGCTCGCCGACCTTTACCCCAGACGGGCAGATCGTCTGGCACGCCCGACAGTCCAGACAGTGGTACATGTGCTCTTTCAGCCCCGGCGATTCCAGGGGTAGCCGCCCTTCCTGGACCGCACGGATCAGTGCCACCCGCCCCCGGGGAGACTGGACCTCCAGGTGATCGGTCTGATAAGTGGGACACACCGAAAGACACAGGCCACAGCGAATGCACGCCAGGATATTGTCGTAATCGGGCGCGTCGGGATCGGTCAGGAGCGGCCGCGCTACTGGCCCCGGGCCGAATGGTATGCGCGATTGTCCACCCTCGTCTCGCCAAGGCTCTCCCATTGCCATGCTTCCCCTCCAGATCTCCCCGCGCCGATTATACACCGGTGTTGTGCTCGGACGTTCGCCTGAATTGCCCTGTGGGGGATTTCCCAGTACAATCTTCGTTTGTACGCGCCATGGACTCGACCGGTGACCATTTCCCGCCCCTGGCGGGCCAGCAGTCACCCGGTCATAATGTGAGAGGGGTAGTCTGGGTGCCCGAAGATCTCTGGATGACGTTTGTCAAGCGACGGGGGGAGAAGACCTCCCTGCAGCTGACCAGGCCGCCGGTCCTTCAGCGGACGACACGTTTTCAGCAGCTCGAGATTATCGACACCGTCCTGTACGGGCGCTGCCTGTTCCTCGACGGGAAGATCCAATCGGCGCTGGCCGATGAGTTCATCTACCACGAGGCCCTGGTTCACCCGGCGATGATCGCCCATCCCGCGCCGCGCCGGGTCTTTATCGCCGGAGGTGGTGAGGGGGCCACGCTGCGTGAGGTGCTCCGCCACGGTACGGTCGAGCAGGTGGTCATGGTCGACATCGACGCGGAAGCAGTCGCGATCTGCCGTGATCACCTTTCCGAATTCCACCAGGGTGCCTTTGCCGATCCGCGCCTTGAGCTGATCCACGCCGATGCGCGGGCTGAACTTGCCGGGCGCACCGATACCTTCGATGTCATCATTGTTGATGTGACCGATCCACTGGCAGGGGGACCATCCTACCGCCTCTTCACGCGGGAGTTCTATACGATCGTTCAGCAACACTTGAATCCCGGGGGCATCGTCGCCGTCCAGGCCGAGAGCGGCGACTGCGAGGTGCTTGAGGGCCATCTGGCCATCGTTCGAACCCTGGCCGCTGTTTTCCAGCGTGCCGAGGGATACCGTGCCCATGTGCCGTCATTCGGCGAAAGCTGGGGATTTGCCGTTGCGAGCAATGCGAGCCTCCCATCGGACCGGTCGCCCGACGAGGTCGATCGAATTCTTTCGGTGCGCGGCTGTACTGGTCTTCGCTTCTATGACGGCTTGACCCACCGGGCACTCTTCTCGCCTGACCGCTATTACCGGGAAGCCGGACAGCGCGTCACGACCATTATTGACGACGCGCATCCGCTCGTCATCGAATGAACCGTCTCGACTATAGCTGCCGGGCCACGGAGCCGCGCGGCACTGCTTACCTGATCGAGCATAGCCATGGTCTGGCAACGCCTTTCCTGCTCATCGACCCGGCACGTCTGCGGGCCAACGTGCGGCGCATGCGTGCCGCCTTCCCGGGTGGTGAGATCTTTTACGCTACCAAGGCGAACGCGCACCCGCGCGTCCTCCAGACCCTGGCCGCGGAGGGATGCGGCTTCGAGATCTCGTCGGAAGGCGAGCTCGAGGCGATTGGCCGTCTGGGCCGCCAGATTCCCTTTCTCTCCAGCAACCCGATTAAAGCGCCCGGGTTCATCCAGCGCGCGGCGCAGGCCGGCGTCATAGCCTTTGCAGCTGACTCAGTGGAGGAGCTGGTCAAGATCGCCCGTGAAGCACCTGGCGCGGCCGTCTATGTGCGCCTGCTTGTTGACAACAGCGGGAGCGAATGGCCTCTGACCCGAAAATACGGCGTCGCCCCGTCCGAGGCGGTCGAGCTGTTGATCCGTGCAGCGGATCTCGGCCTCGTTCCCCGCGGAACAACCTTCCACGTTGGGTCCCAGTGCCGCCAGGCATCTAGCTGGGATGCCGCCCTGGCCGTTACCGCTGATGTCTGGAACGAAGCCGCCCGCTCTGGTCTTCACCTGACCTTCCTCAGCATCGGCGGCGGATTCCCGGTCCGACACACGCGCGAGATCCCGCCTCTGGAAGAGATCGGAGCAGTCGTTCAGCGTGCGATCGCCGAGCGATTCCCACCGGACGCCCTGCTGACGCTCGAACCCGGTCGGGCACTTGTTGGTGATGCCGCGCTCCTCGGTGCCTCGGTGATCGGGTGTGCCCGCCGCGGCGATGAGCGCTGGGTCTATCTGGATGTCGGCATTTTCAACGGCCTGATGGAGGCCATCGGGGGCTTTACCTATGAGATCACCACCCTCGTTTCAGGACCGAGCTCAGCGACGGTCCTGGCAGGGCCAAGCTGTGACAGTGTCGATGTCATCGCGGAGGGTGTACTGCTTCCGGATCTGACGGTGGGGGATCGGGTGTACTTCCTCAACGCCGGCGCTTACACCCTCTCTTACGCCTCATCCTTCAATGGATGGCCGCCTCCGTCCGTGGCATTTCTCGACGAGCTGGCGTGATCAGAGGCCGGGCCGGCGTCTTTCAGGGGGTGTGCATCTGGCACGAGGGACTCGTCCATGCCCTGGGGGCCTATTCGACTGATCTTTCTCCGTCACTATAGCTGTTGCTGCGCCAGGACGACGTTAAGCTCCGCGCCCAGAAGCAGAATCACCGCCGCGTAATAGGCCCAGGTCACGAAGGCGACGACTGTGCCAACCGGTCCGTAGACGGCGTTAAGATGGGCTACCGTATTCAGGTACCAGACGAAGACCAGTTTGCTCGCCTCAAAGAAGACGCTCGCGAGCACCGCACCGGGCCAGGTCATTGACCATCTCATCGGACGGCTCGGCGCAAACCGGTAGATCCCTGTAAATACAGCAAACGTCACGAGCAGAGAGATCACGGGCGAAAGGACGGCGATCAGCGGCCCGAGGCCATTCGGCCACGGGGTGGGGAGCAGTGCACCCGCGGTAGTCAGGAAGGCCACGACGGCGCTCACGAGGAGCGAGACGACGAAGATGACGCCGACCCCCAGAACGAGGCCGATGGCTACCAGGATTGAGCGGACAATGCTCCGCCGGTGCGGTAAGTGCAGGACGGCGTCCAGGGCTGTCGAGATGGCACTGAAGACCCCACTCGCCGACCAGAGCAGAGCCAGGACTGCAACCAGGCCCGCCGCTTCGCGCCCGCTCGATGCATCGGCCACTGTTCGAGCGATCAGCGTCTCCGAGCCCGGAAAGGCCTCAGCCATACCCCGCACCAGGCGCTCCCGCATGGTCGGCTCGCTGAGCACGCTTCCCACGATTGCCAGCAAGCCCAGGATCATCGGGAAGGTCGAGAGGAGCGTGTAGTAGGCGATGCCCGCCGCGAGGAGAGTTCCGCGGTCGCGCGTGAACCCGGCCAGGGTTGCTCGGGCAATCGTGACAGCCCTCATAACCAGTCCTCCCTCTCGCGGGTATGGTATACTCTTGCAAAGAG
>JADGGD010000121.1 GCA_019690095.1 Chloroflexota bacterium | reverse complement strand
GAGGTCGAGTGGGATACCTACAATTTCGAGAAGCTTAACATTCCCGCCGAGCACCCGGCCCGCGACCTCTGGGACACATTTTACGTCAAGCCTCCGGCCGGTGTGCGCCCCGGTCAGATGTTGCTCCGCACCCACACCTCGCCAGTCCAGATCCGGGTCATGGAACGACGCACACCGCCGATCCGCGTCGTTGTGCCCGGCCGGTGCTACCGCTACGAGGCAACCGATGCGACCCACGAATCGGAGTTCTATCAGATCGAGGGGCTGGCGGTCGACGAGCACCTGACCATGGCCGATCTGAAAGGCACCTTGACTGCCTTCGCTCACGCCGTATTCGGGCCGGAGCGGCGGACCCGCTTCCGGGTGGACTTCTTTCCGTTCGTCGAGCCGGGCGCCGAGATGGCGATTGACTGCCACGGGTGTCGCGGCGCCGGGTGCCGCATGTGCAAGAATACCGGCTGGATCGAGATCCTCGGCGCCGGCATGGTCCATCCTCGGGTGCTGGAAGGTGTCGGCTACGATCCCGCACGCTACACCGGCTTCGCCTTCGGCCTGGGGCCGGAGCGGGTGGCCATGCTCAAGTACGGGATCGAAGACATTCGACTGTTCAAGCTCAACGACCTGCGATTCCTGCGTCAGTTCTGTTTGTAGCGGCTGACCGCGCCGGGCGCCCCGGCGTGCGCTGAGGGGCGACACGGCGCACTGGACAGCCGCACGAGAACAGAACGGCAGGCCGACCAGACCGACCTGCCGCGGCGGCCGCGAAGTGACCAGGAGAAACAGATTATGAGAGTCTCACTCAGGTGGCTGCGGAGTTACACGCCAGTCCACCACCCTGTCGAGGAGATCATCCATCGTCTCACCATGGCCGGCACAGAGGTCGCGGACGTTCACCGCTTCGGCGATGACTGGAGCAACATATACGTCGGCCAGGTCACCCGCCTCGAGCGGCATCCGAATGCCGATCGCCTGCTCCTGGCGACCGTGGACTACGGCGAGGGGCGAACAATCACGGTGGTCACCGGTGCCCAGAATCTGAAGGTCGGGGATCGGGTTCCGCTCGCGCTGGCCGGGGCACGGCTCCTCGATCCCCACGCTCCGGAGCCGCGACTGCGTGAGCTGAAGCCCGCGACTATCCGCGGCGTCATCTCAGAGGGCATGGTCTGCTCGGCTCGCGAGCTGGGCCTCGGCGAGGATCACAGCGGCATCCTGATCCTGGATCCCGAGGCGCGGATCGGCGCACCGCTCGCCGAAGAACTGGGGGATATCATCCTCGACCTGGATGTCACCCCAAACCGATCCGACCTGCTCGCGATGGTGGGAGTTGCCCGGGAGATCGCGGCCCTGTTCGCCGATCCGGTGACGGTTCCGATGATCGACTACCGCGCAGACGGGCCGCCGGCCGACTCGCTGGTCAGCGTCCGGATTGTCGATCCGGACCTCTGCCCGCGCTACACCGCCGCCATCGTTCAGGGAGTGACGATTGCGCAGTCACCGAAGTGGATGCGCGAGCGGCTGACCGCGGCGGGGATCCGCCCGATCAACAACGTCGTCGACGTGACGAACTATGTGATGCTGGAGTGGGGCCAGCCGCTCCACGCCTTTGACTACGATCGCATCCGCGGCCGGCAGATTGTGGTACGCCGAGCCGGCGACGGCGAGATGCTGACCCTCCTTGATGGCTCGGTCCGCCGGCTGACCTCTGAGAACCTGGTGATCGCCGATGCCGAGGGCGCGGTCGCTGTCGCCGGGGTTATGGGCGGCGCTGACAGCGAGGTCACCTCGACCACTGTCAATGTCCTGATCGAATCAGCGTGCTTCAACCCGGTGAGCGTCCGCCGAACGGCCCGGTCCTTGAAGCTCCGCACGGATGCCTCGTACCGCTTTGAGCGCGGCCTGCGACCGGAGCTGGCGCCCCTTGCCCTGCGCCGCGCTGTGCAACTCCTGCTCGATGTGGCAGGCGGCACCGCAGCGAGCGGCATTGTGGATGCCTATCCGCGTCCAGTTGAGCTGCCGGAGATTTTTCTCACACCCGGGGAGGTGCAGCGCGTCCTCGGCCTGGAGGTCCCGCTTCCAACGATGTCCGACATCCTGGAACGGCTGGGCTGTCGCGTGGTCAAGGAAGGAGACGGGCTTCGGGTGATTCCGCCGATCCAGCGCACAGATCTCACCATCGCGGCCGATCTGTGCGAAGAGATCGCGCGCGTGCTTGGCTACGATACCATCCCATCCACCCTGCCGATCGGGCGCCAGCCCGAACCGACGATCAACGAGGAATGGCGCTGGCTCGACACCATTCGCGGCGTTATGGTCGAGCTCGGCCTGACCGAGATCGTTACCTATGCCCTGACCAGCCGCGAACGATTGGGGCGCCTGATGGGACGGGAAGGACGCCTTGCCGGCGCCAGCTCTTTCATGGGACCGGCCCCGGCCCTCCCGACTGACGCCTCGGTTGACCTCGCCCGCGCGGTGACCGAGCGCTTCACGCCGGTCGACGTCGAGCCGGTGGAGCTTGTCAATCCGCTCAGTGCCGATACCGAGTGTCTGCGCACGAGCACCTTCGGAAGCATGCTCGAGACCCTCCAGCGGAACCTCCGGCTCGCCGAGTGCGATGTCTTGCTGTTCGAGATCGGGCGCATCTATCTTCCGCGGGAGCACACCCTGCCGGAGGAGCGTCGGATGCTGACCGTCGGAACGGGCGCCTATCGGTCCGGCTGGAACTGGGGCGAGCGGACCGCCATTGATTTCTTCTGGCTCAAGGGTATCGCCGAGACCCTGTTCGATCGGCTCGGGCTCGGCCGCCGCATCTATCGTCAGCTCCAGCATCCGCTCTTTCATCCGGCCCGTTCGGCGGCCGTGCTCCTGGACCAGCGCCCCGAGCCCCTCATCGCCGTGCTCGGGGAGGTTGACCCGGAGGTGCGTGCCGCCTTCGATATTGACCAGCCGGTCTTCCTGCTGGGGGTTGACCTGGAGGTCGTCCTCCCGCTCGCGACCCGCCAGCGGAGTATCCAGCCAATCCCGCGCTTCCCGCCGGTGATCCAGGACCTGGCCATCATCGTCGGCGCGAGCGTTACCGCCGATCAGATCGCCGAACTCATTCGCCGGGTCGGTGCTCCCCTGGTCATGGCAATCGAACTCTTCGATGTCTACCAGGGCCCCCCAATCCCCGCCGGCAAGGTGAGCCTGGCATATCACATTACCTACCAGGCGCCCGATCGAACCCTTACCGATGCCGAGGTAGCAGAGGTACATCACCGCATCGAACAGGCACTGGTCGGCGAGCTGGGGGTCGAGCTGCGGCGCTGAACAGCGCCCGAACGGCCTATCCGGAATAGCCGAAGCGGGCTATTGCCGGATTGCAGTCGAGCCGCTTTACTGGAGGCTGGACTGCTAGGATGTGGGAGGGGACACGGTGATGAACTCTTCGTGGCGCGCGCGGAAGGAGCCTCGCCTCAACACCACGGCGCTCTGGCTTACCCTGGGAGGGGTGATCGTCCTGCTCGTGGTCGGCCGCTTTCTGCAGCTCCTCTCCTGAGGACAGGCCGTGGCCATTAACTTCATCGATGCGCTCATCGTGAGCTGCATGATCATCGGTCTGGCCGCGGGCTTTCGACAGGGGTTCATCCGCCAGCTGATTGACGTAGCCGCCTTCTACGCGGCGGTCGCACTGGCCGCCCAGTACTATACCCTCGTCACGGCAGTGGTCGCCCCGTCGGTGTCCCTCGATCCAACAACCCTTGCCGCAATCTGCATGTTTGGCATCTTCGCCCTCGCCTGGACAACCCTGCACCTGCTCAGCTACATCATCTACCCGTGGACAAACCTGTCTCGGCTGGCGATCATCGACCACCTGGGTGGGGCAAGCCTCGGCTTTGTCATCGGAACAGCCGTCATCGGGGTCGGGCTGTCGCTCCTCGACTTCATCCTCCAGTCTCCCTGGGGGACCTATCAGGAGAGTCAGCAGGTCCTGGCCAGTCTTGTATCCTCCAGTCGGCTCGATCCATACATCCAGACCGTGCTCCCGTACTTCTACGAGACCTTACGACCGTGGCTTCCCCACGGTCTCCCGGCGATGTTCCGCTGAGTTGTTACGGGGTTTCCTCACCGTCATTGATGACCCTGCAGAGGCATTCCTTGCAGAGACATCCTTTGCCACCAACGGCTCGGGACCGGCCTGCGGAGAGGAGAAGCGTCTCGTCCTGGACAGACCGGAGAGTTCGCGCCGTCCTCCTCGCCTGGCTCTACGAGCGCCTCTATCGCGAACTCGCCGCACTCTACGGCCCGGTCAGCTGGATCATCTCGGGCGGCCGCTGGAGACGCTGGCAGCGGGGCGTCCTGCCGTTCCTGCGGGGAACACGCATTCTTGAGATCGGGTGCGGACCTGGCCATCTCCTGGCGATCCTGCTCGGCGCGGGTCTCACCGCTTACGGCCTTGATCGTTCCCCGGCGATGTGCCGTCGTGCGCGCTGTCACTGCCGCCATCTCGCGACACCCGGCCGGATCGTCCAGGCTGATGCGCGGGCGATCCCGTTTGGTCCGGCCTCCTTTGATTCTCTCGTTCTCACGTTTCCGGCCAGCTATCTCCTCGATCCTGCCTTCTGGAGCGAGGCACATCGCGTCCTGCGGCGCGACGGTCGGGTGATCGTTCTCCTCGGGGCCCGCTCAGAGACGCGGCTCTGGCCGCGCCTCCTCGAGGAGATCTGGCAGTGGATCGGCGGGGCATCCTCCGGTCTGCACTGGCCGCCCTTGCTCCCCGGGTTCAGGACCCAGTCGGTACGCTTACGAACACCGGATGGGACCCTTGATCTGCTGATCGCCGATGCCGCCAGGCCAGAGGACAAGCCCGCGCAGGGCCTCACATAACATGGAGAAGGGTTGCCGCCTCGCTCCAGACGCGCTCGAGGTGGTAAAACTCGCGGAGGGCAGGCGAGAACAGATGGACAATCACATCGCCGTAGTCAATCAAAATCCAGCCGGAGTCGGGTGTTCCCTCGACATGATTCGCCCGGACCGCGAGTTCATCTGTCCGCTCGCGGAGGCGCTCGGTCAGCGACGCAAGGTGTCGATCACTCGTGGCCGTGCAGATAACGAAGTAATCAGCCAGGTACGTAGCACGGCGCACGTCGAGGAGAACGATATCTTCAGCCTTTGCCTCGGCCAGCCAGTCGGTCACCTGACGGGCCAGGACGAGGGAATCCAGGAACTACCTCCGATTGTCTTGATCGGTTCCGCCGGCCCGCTCACGGGAATCACACCGGGCCGGCGTCAGGAAATTATACCATGCCTGATCGGCGGTATCGCCAGCGTGCCGCCGGATCATATCGCGGCTTCCGCAGGAAAGCCTGGCCCCCCGAGGCTCATCCGGGTTATACTGGAGGAGGCAGGAGGGAACAGCCGGTGAAGGTCATCAGCATTACCCCGCGCGGTTTCTGCTACGGCGTCGTTGATGCCGTGGAGATGGCAAAACAGGTCGCGCGCGATCCCTCCGTCCCCCGGCCCATCTACATCCTTGGACAGCTTGTCCACAACCACCATATGATCGAGCGGCTGGCCGAGTACGGGATCATCTCCCTTGACAATACTGCCAGCCGACTGGATCTTCTCGACTCGATTGACCACGGAACGGTGATCTTCACCGCCCATGGGGTCTCGCCTCAGGTGAAGGAAAAAGCGCGGGCAAAGGGTCTCCACTGTGTTGATACCACCTGCCCCGACGTGCAGAAGACCCACGACCTGATCCGGCAGCTCGCCGCCCGGGGGTATCAGATCCTGTTTATCGGTCGGAAAGGACACCCGGAGCCGGAGGGTGCCCTGGGCGAGGCACCGGGACAGGTCCATCTGGTGCAGGACGAAAGCGACCTTGCGGCGCTCGATCTGCCAGCGACCGCGAAGATTGCGGTAACCACCCAAACGACGTTGTCCCGGTGGGACACCGAGGCGCTCATCGCCCGCATTCGCGAGCGCTACCCAGGAATCGAGGTGTATACCGAGATCTGCCAGGCAACCCAGCTCCGGCAGGAGGCGGCCGTACGCCAGTCAGCAGAGGCCGATGTCGTATTCGTTGTTGGGGACGTCCGTTCAAGTAATTCGAACCGCCTTGTCGATGTAGTGCGCGATCAGGCTCACAAGCCAGTCTATCTGATCGATAGTGTTCGGGACATCCGCCCGGAGATGCTGGCGGGCGCGCGGACCGTCGCGGTGACCGCCGGCTCCTCAACGCCGAGCGATATCACGCGCGAGGTCATTCGCTTCCTCCAGCAGTACGACCCGGAGCACCCTGTCCTGCCGCCGTCCACAAGCCCATAATGGCAAGGATCCAGAGCACAGTGTGCGTATTTCACGCACCTATTGACGTCCTGGCAGATCTGGCGGATAATCGGCGAGGCTGGGGTCCAGGCCTCTGGACGGATCGTGTGCGAGCAACGGCTGGTATGCGATTGTGATCAGCGAGCATGGGCTGTGCGCGGCGGGTAGCCTGTCCCCGGACACGTGGAGGGCTGTCCGCCGTCGATAACCCTGATGATCCGAATCTGACCTCTTTCGCCTGACAGCGGCCTGGTCTGATAGCAGGAGGACGGGCGATGGCAGGACCACGGGAACCGCGATCGGCTGGCTCGACCGGACATCCGCTGTCAGCACTGAACCCACTCTTCTCGGGTAAGACCAGGGCGCCAGTTTTGCCCCGGCCCTACCTGGCACGTCCTCGCCTGCTAGCGGCCCTCCGACAGTCAAGCCGACGGCGGGTCACCGTAATAACGGCACCAGCCGGTGCGGGCAAGACGACACTGCTCGCCGACTTTGCACGCGGCGGTCACCAGTCCTGCGCCTGGTACAGCATTGACGATCTCGATGATAGTCCGATCGCCTTTCTGCACGGTATCGCGCTGGCGGTAGGGTGCCGGAGCACGCGGTCACTCGATGCCCTGGGTTATCTGGCTCAGATCGTCGAGAGGCTGGGTACACCGGCTGCGCCGCGCACCCTGATCATCGACGATATTCACCGGCTCACCTCTCCCCCGGCCGCCCGCGCGCTGGGGGACCTGGTCCGCTATCTGCCGCCTCCAACCCGCCTGATCCTGGCAGGCCGGGGCATTCCGGCCGAGATTGACAATCTTCTGGACTGGCTTGCCGCACAGTGCCAGCTCGCCTGCCTTTCCTGGGACGATCTCCAGCTCACCGAGGAGGAGCGGACCCAGGCGGCCGCAGTCTTCAAGACAAGCACGAGCGGTGCGTGGATCCTGAGCTGGGCCCGTCCAGATGGCCTGGACCTGGAGCGGTACCTCGATACGGAAGTGCTCATGCCGCTGGGCGCGCGGGTCATCAAATGCCTGGCCCGCCTTTCCGTTCTCCCCAGCTTCGATCCTTCCCTGGCGGCCGGGGTGACCGGCCTTTCCCTTTCGCGAGCTGCCAGCCTGCTGGCCCGGATCGGGCGCGAAACCCCTCTGTTCGAGCATCTTGGGGGGGAGATGTATCGCCTCACCGAGACCGCCCGTGCGGTTCTCCTGGCGAAACTCTCGCCTGCAGAGAGTGCGGCAGCCCGACGGGCCGCCGGGGCCGCCCTGCGGGGTGTCGATCCGTGTCGGAGCGCGGAATGTTACCTGGAGGCTAACGACCGCGGCGAGGCCGCGCGATCGCTGGACCTCATACCCCTCACGAACTGGCTGACCCAGTCGCCCAACGCAGTGCACGACCTGCTCGACCGCCTCGAGACGGATGAACTTCGCGCCTACCCTCGCCTGCGCCTGGCCCGGGCGTGGGCTCTCGTCGCGTGGAAGGGGCAGACGCGGGAAGCGCTCGACCTGCTCAACAGCACAGACCCCTCGACCCTGGAGCCGGAGATCGCATTCTGGCATCTGTACGTTCAGGCGCGAGCCAATCTCGCCATTGGCCAGGGTGCTGCGGCGGTGACAGCCTACCGCGCCATGCTTGAGATCATCGATCGTTTGCGGCGAAGCCCTTCGGCCGCCCCGGCGGCGACTGCGGGCATACTCTGCCGAGCGGCGATGATCGAGTGGCTTCTCGGCGATCATCAGCAGGCGACCGAGACGGCCCGCCAGGGTCTGGCCGTCGCCGAGCTAAGTCCGGACTCCACACGTGTGGAACGCCTTCTCCTTCACCAGGTTCTCGGCGCATTTACCTACTGGGATGGGGATTATGAGGCCGCTGATGAACACTTCCAGGCCGCCCTTTCCCTGGCGGATGATCCAGCCGACGTGGCGATGCGCGCGAGTATTCTGCACTCCCAGGCCGGGGTCGCGCGCTGTCGCGGGGAGTTCATCCGAGCTCTTAGCTGCCTCGAGCAGGCCCTGCGAGAGCCGCTAGTACCGATGCGGGAGCAAACCGCGCTCAATCTACAGGCGGCGCATGCCCTGGCCGATGTGGAGGACTTTCGAGCCGCGGCCAGGCGCTACCGCGCGGTGATCGGCACCGTCCACGAGGGAGACCGTGATGGGTGCTTCAGTCGAGCCCTGGCAGGATTAGCGATCTCCTGCCTCGCCCTCGGGTTGACTGCTGAAGCCGACATGGCGCTCGAACAGCTGCGACAGGTCCAGAACGAGCCCGCCCGCTATGATCGTCTCCTGGCCGAGGGTATGCGGGCCCTCCATGCGGGCAATCCGCGCGCCGCCCGCGAGTACTTCGCCGCAGCACGCCAGGTGACCGGTACCCCTGGCGGCTTCCAGGATGCCTGGCAGGCCGTTCTCCTGGAGGCATACGCCCTTCAGGCGAACGGCGACAGCGACCTGGCTGAACGGACCATCGTCGAGTTCATCGAAAAACGGCCCGGGAGGGCCCTGCCGGCGGTCGGGCTCTGGGTACTCCGTCCCATTGTTCCCCTTCTGACACGGATCGCCGCACGCTGTCCTGACTCCTCGCTCGCCGCCCTGCTGCGGCTCACCGCTGCGGACCGATCGGCCCCAAAGCTTCTCCATGCGGTAGCGGCGATCGATCGGCCCCCCGCCCCCGGCCCGCCCCCCCCCCCCCGGCCCCGGGGAGGGCCGCCCCCGCGGC
>JADGGD010000120.1 GCA_019690095.1 Chloroflexota bacterium | reverse complement strand
GCTTGGGCATTGGAGAACCTCCGTATGGTCGCGCCGGCGGGGCCCACGCCCACGGACGACCGCGGCGTGGGACAAGCCCGACAGGACGGATGAGATGACAGAAGCGCCCGGCGCGACTGATGCGTCGGGCGCTTCAGACTCCGCTTTGGGGCGTCACAGCTTGGCAAGAATATCCCGCTCGCTCAGGATCAGATAATCCACGTCGTCCAGCCGGATCTCGGTGCCGGCATATTTCGCGTAGATGACGGTATCGCCTTCCTTCAGATCGACCGGCACGAGCTTGCCTTCTTCGGTGATGCGCCCCGGTCCTACTGCGATCACCTTTCCTTCCTGCGGCTTCTCCTTAGCCGTATCTGGTAAGACGATGCCGCCCTTGGTCATCTCCTCGCGCGCGATCGGCTGCACAACGACTCGATCACCAAGCGGCTTGATATTCGGCATGGGTATCAACTCCTGCGGAGAGGTTGTTTCGAGTTCAGCTGATACATATTCAGCGTGAGCCATTATATCCCGCCCCGGCGCGCGGATCAAGCACCGGGCGGCCGGCAGGGCAGAGATCGCGTATAATATAGCGATGGGTTCGAGAATCGAACGAGTGCAGGGAGCGCATGTTTGACACACTCACCGATCGGCTCCAGGACGTGTTCAAGCGCCTTCGCGGGAAGGGACGTCTGACCGAGCGAGATGTTGATGAAGCCCTCCGCGAGGTACGGATTGCGCTGCTCGAGGCGGATGTCAATTTCAAGGTTGTTCGGGAGTTCATCGCACACGTCCGGGAGCGGGCCGTTGGCGGTGAGGTCCTGGAGAGCCTGAGCCCAGCCCAGCAGGTGATCAAGATTGTCCACGAGGAACTCATCTCTCTGCTGGGGACACCGGGCCGAATTGACCTGGGCGGAGGCGGTCCCGTGCCGATTATGCTGGTCGGCCTTCAGGGCTCCGGCAAGACGACCACGGCTGGCAAGCTTGCGCTCACCCTCCGCAAGGCCGGTCAGCGCCCCCTCCTGGTTGCCGCTGATCTCCAGCGACCAGCGGCCGTAGAGCAGATTATCACCCTGGGGCGCCAGATTGATATCCCGGTGTATTCCGAGCCGTCCGCCTCGCCCCCGGATCTCTGTGTCCGGGCACTCGGGCGAGCGCGCGAGCTGGCCGCGAGCGTCGTGATCTTTGACACGGCTGGCCGCCTGCACGTCGATGAGGCGCTCATGGCCGAGCTGGAGGCGATCAAGGCACGCATCTCTCCCCGTGAGATCCTCCTGGTTGCCGACGCCATGACCGGCCAGGACGCCGTACGCGTCGCGGAGGAGTTCCATCGCCGTCTCGGCCTTACCGGGATCATTCTCACCAAACTGGATGGCGACGCGCGCGGTGGAGCCGCCCTGTCAATGCGCGCCGTTACCGGTGTTCCGATCAAGTACATCTGCGTAGGCGAGAAGCTCGACGCAATCGAGACCTTTCACCCGGACCGCCTGGCCAGCCGCATCCTCGGCATGGGGGACGTCCTTTCGCTCATCGAGAAGGCGCAGGAGTCATTCGATCAGAAGCAAGCGGCGGCCCTTGAGCGAAAGCTTCGGACCGCCACGTTTGATCTAGAAGACTTCCTCAAGCAGCTCCAGCAGATCAAGCGCATGGGCCCGCTCAGCCAGCTTCTCGAGATGATCCCGGGCTTCCGAAACGCAGCGCGCCAACTTCCGGCCGGTGCGCTGGACGATCGCCAGCTCGTCCGGATCGAGGCGATCATTAACTCGATGACGCCCGAGGAGCGGCGCGACCCTTCGATCATTGATAGTAGTCGGCGCCGTCGCATTGCGCGCGGAAGCGGAACCCAGCCGTCCGAGGTGAGCCAGCTCCTGAATCAGTTCCGGCAGGCGCAGAAGATGATGCGACAGCTCACCAGCGGAGGCGGTAAAGGACGCGGCACGCCCTTTACCTTTCCGCGGTAATGAAAGAGGCGCGGAGACGCCACACTCCTGGTCACCTGCCAGAGCCGGCCTTTTACCGCGGGAATCCCGTACGGAGCCTCAGGATGCGGCCCCGGCGCGGGACCACCGGCCGGCCAGCACGCCGCGCTTCAGCTCAATGCTGGTCGCGTCGGCCGCGCGGAAGCTCTCGATCAGGAAGTCCTGGACATCCGCGGTCAGGGGAGCGGGCCCGCACGTGAAGACATCCACGGCGGCGTAGCCATACTCCGGCCATGTATGGACGGACAGGTGCGATTCGGCGATAGCAACGACGACCGTGACGCCCCACGGCTGGAACTTATGGGAGACAACGTCAATGACCGAAGCGGACACCAGCTCCGCGGCACGGAGCATAACCTGCTGAACGCGCTCCAGGTCGTCCAGAACTCCAGGGTCGCAACCGTAGAGCTCGATCAACAGATGCTGTCCTAGTGCCTTCAACCAAACAAGACCCTCCAACCAAGTTCAAGACGGCCCTTCAGCCTTCTGATCGCTCCCTCGCAGTCAACGGCGAGCACCCCGTCACCGTCTACAGCTTGACTTACCGGGCGAACGCGGCTAAAATCATAGCACATTGGTCCGATGGGCGCTAGTTTATCCGGGGCAGTTTCCCGAAAGCTTTTTCGGACCAGAGCGGTCGTACCTATCCGGAGCTGGTAGGACCCTCCGGGCGCTGTCTAGAGGGGTATAGTCGGCACGACACCTGCCGATCACCCCGCATCGAACGGGGCCCAGCGGAGGCTGATCTATCTCCCCTTCGTCAGAGCGGCGAAGGGGAGTTATTTTGAACGGCCGTTTCGGAGCTGAGCCAATGGCTGATATCGAAACCGGGGCGATGCCCAAGACCTTCAACCCGCGCCAGGTGGAACAGTCGCTCTACCAGCGCTGGCTGCAGTCCGGAGCATTTACGCCGATCATCGACTGGTCGCAGCGCCCCTTCACGATTGTGATCCCACCGCCGAACATCACCGGGGAGCTCCATTACGGTCACGCGATGTTCGTGGCCTTCCAGGATCTCATGATCCGGTGGCATCGCATGCTCGGACAGCCGACCCTCTGGCTCCCGGGCACCGATCACGCCGGCATCGCCACGCAGAACGTCGTCGAGGCTGAGCTCGCGCGGGAGGGGCTCACGCGCTTCGACCTGGGCCGCGAGCGATTCGTTGCCCGGGTCTGGCAGTGGAAGGAGAAGTATGGCGCCATCATCAACCGGCAGCTCCAGCGTCTCGGCGCCTCGGTCGACTGGACCCGCGAGCGCTTCACGCTGGACGAGCAGCTGTCGCGCGCGGTCCGGGTAGCGTTCGTCCGCCTCTTCGAGAAGGGGTTGATCTATCGGGGCAACTACATTGTGAACTGGTGTCCCCGCTGTACGACGGTGTTGTCCGACCTGGAAGTCGATCACGAAGAGACAAACGGCAAGCTCTACTACATCCGGTATCCGCTCGTACCCACTGATCGGGCACACACCGATCCGGATGCCATCGTGGTCGCGACGACGCGACCGGAAACCATGCTGGGGGATACTGCCGTTGCCGTGAACCCCGCGGACGAGCGCTACGTGGGGCTGATCGGCTGTCACGTCACTCTGCCGTTTATCGGGCGGGTTCTTCCGATCATTGCGGATACCGCGGTGGATCCAGCGTTCGGAACAGGAGCAGTCAAGGTGACACCTGCTCACGATCCGAACGACTATGAGATCGGGCGGCGGCATGGTTTACCCGCTGTGAACATCCTCAACCCGAACGGCACGATCAACGCCGAAGGTGGGCCATTCGCGGGCCTGGATCGTCTCGAAGCGCGCAAGGCAGTGGTTCAGAAGCTCCAGGAGCAGGGACTGCTCGTCCGCATTGAGGACCACGTTCACAGTGTCGGCCACTGCAGTCGGTGCAACGATATCATCGAGCCCATGATCTCCGAGCAGTGGTTTGTGAAGATCAAGCCGCTGGCCGAACCGGCGATCCAGGCGGTGCGGGATGGACGCATTCGCTTTATTCCAGAGCGCTTTGCCCGCATCTACTTCAACTGGATGGAGAACATTCGCGATTGGCCCATCTCGCGCCAGCTCTGGTGGGGGCACCGCATCCCGGTCTGGTACTGCGACCGCTGCGGCCAGACCATCGCCAGTGTCGAGACGCCGGCCCGTTGTCCATCGTGCGGAAACCAGGAGCTCCGCCAGGACCCGGATGTCCTCGATACGTGGTTCAGCTCGGGGCTGTGGCCGTTCAGCACCCTGGGCTGGCCGGAGGATACTGAGGATCTCCGCTACTTCTATCCAACATCCGTTCTGGAGACCGGCTACGACATCATCTTCTTCTGGGTCGCGCGCATGATCATGTTCGGCCTGGAGTTTACCGGTAAGCCGCCCTTCGAGGTCGTGTACCTCCACGGCCTGCTGCGCGATGAGCACGGGGAGAAGATGTCGAAGTCGAAGGGGAATGTTCGCAACCCTCTGGAGGTGATCGACCGGTTTGGCGCGGATGCCCTGCGCTACGCACTGGTGACCGGCTCCACTCCCGGCAACGATATGCGGCTGTCCGAGGAAAAGCTCGAGGGAGCGCGCAATTTTGCCAACAAGCTCTGGAACGCGGCGCGCTTTGTCCTCTCGACCGGCCAGCCGCCGACTGTAGAACCGGATCCGGCCGCGCTGACTGCGGCCGATCGCTGGATCCTGAGCCGATACCATCGGACGGTCGCATCAGTCAGCTCGCTCCTCGAGGAGTTCGAGTTTGGCGAGGCCGGACGAATCCTCTACGAATTCGTCTGGAGCGAGTTCTGCGACTGGTACATCGAGATTGCCAAGGTTCAGATCCGCAGCGGCGATGCGGCGCGCGCTTCGACGACGCGCTGGGTGCTCTTTCGGGTGCTCGATGGCATCCTGCGACTTCTTCACCCGTATATGCCGTTTGTGACCGAGGCGATCTGGGATCATCTGCCCGGGCGCGATTCGATGCTGATCGTCGCTCGCTGGCCCTCAGCAGGTCCGACCGATCCAGACGCCGAGCGAACGATGGATCTGGTGATGGAAGCAATTCGGGTGATCCGGAACGCACGCGCCGAGTTCCGGGTCGAAGCGGGACGCCGGATCCACGCCGTGATCGTCGCAGAGGAGCACATCTCCCAGTTCGAGTCCCAGCGCTCGATTATTGAAGCCCTGGCACGCGTCGAGCCGCTCACCATCGTTCCCGCGATCAGCGAGCCTCCGCGCCGGGCGCTCCATCTCCTGGCACGTGGGATCGCGATCTACCTGCCTCTGGCAGAGATGGTCGATCTGGAAGCGGAGCGGCGGCGAGCCGAACAGGATCTCGCGCGCCTGCGGGCTCAGATCGCCTCGCTCGATCACCGTTTGAGCGAGCCGGGCTTTACCACGAAGGCGCCACCGGAGGTGGTCCAGCGCGAGCGCGAGCGACGTGCCGCCCTCGCCGAACAAATCGAGAAGATCGAGGAGAGGCTCGCCGCGCTTGCCTGAGCCGTGCCATCCCCGATGGGAGAAATGGCCAGCGCGGGCCGGATCGGGCCCGGACGGCTCACGGAATAGGGGTCAGGTCGGTTCTCCGATGCGGAGAGCCGCGACTGGCTGGGGTGGGATGGCGCGATACGAAGAAAGGCGCGAACCGGAACGGCACGTCCGTTTCACGCCGAGGAGATTTTCGGATCTATGCCAGCAGAACGGCACGACTTCGATATCGTTGCACGCCTCGATACCGACGCGGTCGGCACGCCGGGGAATCGCCGCTTTCGCCTCATCGTTCAGAACGATACCGATACCGCGTTCCTGTGGCTTGAGAAAGAGCAGCTTCAGGCCCTGGGCCTGGCTGTCGATCAGCTTCTGATGAAGGTACGCGTCCTCTGGTCGCGCAGCAATCCCAATCCACAGGCACGTCCGCCCTCACCGCCGTTCGAGGGGCGTGCCACTGTGGAAATGCGGGTAGGCCGTCTGGGACTGGGGTACGATGAGGAGAGCAAGCTCTTTGTCTTGATTGCCCATGATGTGGAGGCGGGACCGGATGACCCTCCTACCTTTCGCTGCCTCTGCTCGCGCGGGCAGCTCGCGCGCCTGAGCGAGGAGATCACCGCGGTCGTCGCAGCCGGCCGGCCGCGCTGTCCCGTCTGCGGTACCCCGTTAGAGGGAGGTAGCCACTTCTGCCCTGGATCAAACGGCCACCTTCCCGGCAGCTAGCCCCCGCATTGTGCAGTTTCTCACTCGCGTCCCACTGGGGCGGGAAATTGCGCCCCTGCCGCTACCTTCGCTAGAATAGCCATGGTGATAGCGGCGGATCGGGGTTCTCGACCGTGCTCAAGGCATACTCGGATGCGCGCAACCGGTGCTATCTCCATCCGCACCGAACAGCGGACACCAAGTGCGAGCGGTGCAAGACCCCTCTCTGCGACGAATGCGTTCGCGAGTTCCGGGGGCAGCGGCTCTGCCAGCGCTGCGTGGAAGAGATCGAGTTCATCGAGATCAGTCGCCCCACCCTCCGCGATCGAGTTCGCCAGTTCTTCACCTCGGTGCGCAATACGATCATCGTCCTGGCGGTGATCGCAATCATCTGTGGTGGAATCTTCTACGCGTTCCGCAATCTCATGAACCAACCGATCACCCCCGAGGAGATGGCCCGCTTCCGGTATGCCGCTGCGGGAACCTTTCAAACCCCTGAGGGCATCAACGTCAACAGCACTGTCCTCGGCGCCAAAGTCGTCTCGTTCACCTCTCAGCAGACGGGTTACGAGGCCTTCCATTTGATCAATGAGTACGCCGGGCCGGATTACCCTGGCTGGCGGTCAGCCCAGGCCACTTTTCCCCAGGACATCGTAGTCGAGCAGCAGAACGTCTCCCTGGTCCAGAAGGTGATTCTCACCCAGCAGCCGAATGAACCGAAGGACACCTGGGCAAAGGATTTCGAGCTCCAGGCGTCGACCGTTGGTCCAAATCAAGGGTTCGTGACGGTCGGACACTGGCAGCTCCGGCAGACCACGGAGCCACAGAAGTTCACCTTCCCACCGACGCCAGCGCACTGGCTTCGCCTGCGGATTCTCTCGAATTACGGGAGTCCGGCTTACGTCTCGCTCGCCGAGTTCGACGCCTACGTCGTTCCCCAGGGGCTACCCGGACAGCCATCCGCGACACCTGCGCCGGCCGGCTGACCTCCTGACACTGGCTCTCAACAAAAAACAAGGAGGCACCGTGCTAATAAGGTCAGCGGGCTACCAGTCCAGTGTGGTGCGATCGACGGACCACCATCGGAGCGGCTAGACGCTGCCCCATACGCGGAAGCGCAGGTCCTTCCCGGTGGGACGAGAAGGGCAGTGCACGTTCAGGCCGGTCCTGTCCCAACCAGCAGAACATTGTGAGACGGGGCGTAGGTGCTCCGCAGGCTGAGTTCCCGGACCTCTCCCTGTGTCGTTGTGACAACCCGGTGGATAACCACCGTGAACCCGTCTTCGGCCGCTTCGGTATACACCTGTTGCCCCTTCGGCATGGTCGGGTCATACTGAACACGCACTGTCCGGTCGGTCTTGACGACATTCGTGATCACAGGCGGATCCACGCGAACCGTCCAGTCAGGCTTCGGGCCGTAGAGGGCAAAGTGCACGTTAGTCCCATCGGTCCACGCCTGAATAAGGAGAGGTCCGGCCGTCCCATTGCGGAAGCGGAAATCGAGCCCCGACTGATCATCCACAGTCGTGTCCAGGCCGGGATAGCCGTGGGATGCGTAGTGGGCGATCCAGTAGGCGTGAGGGTAGCGCTCGTCGATTTCGAATCCCATCCAGAAGACCGGCTGGAAAAGAGTTGTCGCGACCTGACAGATGCCGCCGCCAACCGACGGCACGGTCTTCACGGTATTGCCCTGGGCAACGATCCCGAATCCGACCTGAAAGCCCCGATCCAGCGTCGTGGGACCGAGCTCTCTGTTAAAGGAAAACATCTCACCGGGGCCGACAACGACGCCGTTTAGCAGGGAGGCCGCAAGCTCGACGTTGTGACGCCGTGGGGGGATCGAGCCGGCGTAGGAGGTCGCGTTTTCAACGAGCAAGGGAAGGCCGGTCAGCCGCCCCGCATCAGCCGCTGTGATTGATGGCTGGGTCACAGCCACAGGAAGGCTGACCTCCCGCGTATCCGCGCTCAGCGCCGCAGTCTCAATCAGCTGGACTGTACGCTCCTGATCGAGCGCCTGCCCACTCTGACCATCGCGGAGCACCTGGACCCGGCCATCCGGCAGGCGTTGAAATCGGGCATTCGACGGTGCCCGGTCGATCTGGCTGGCCAGGTCGGCCACATAGGCAGCCAGCTTGGCCGGATCAAGTCGGGGAACCCCCTGGCGCTGGGCGATCGGATCATCAGGAATCTGCAGGAATGCACGGAGCCGATCCGGCGTGAGCGTCCATGTCTGGCCGTCGGGACCATGGAGCTCGATCGGTGCGCTGATCATTCGATTCGCAGCGGTAGCGGCATTCCGCAGCTGATCCTCCGTCACGGTCGGCTGAACCACCGAGACGATCGGCTGGACCACTCGATTGGTCCCGAGGATGGCCTCCTGGACCTTCCGCGCGGTGGCCGCCCGATCAACCGTCCGGCCCGGCGCCGAGGGCTGGATGACGACGCGCTCACCATCCAGCTTCAACCGCGCGTTTATCACTGGACGGTTGATCTCGCTGGCGAGACGGTCGACGAAACCGGCAATCACCGTATCGTTCAGGCGAACGGCCGCGGCATTCCGCTGGCCGGCTGGCGGCAGGATCAGCGCTGATTGAATCCGATCCAGGTCCAGGGTCCAGGTTAGGCCGTCGTAGTTCACCTTGACCGGGGCGGACAGGATAACCGCAACGCGATCCCGGAGCGCGCTCAGATCGGACGCCCGAACAGCAGGCGGCACAGCCACCACGGGAAGCGAGACCGGGGCATCGCCCCCTTCGATCAGCGCCGTGCTAATCACACGGCGTGCTCCGTCCAGATCCAGACGACGACCATCACGCTCGGGGGCGATGCTCACCCGATGATCTGGCCCGATCACCAGCCGCGCATCAACTGGGGCCTGATCAACCTGCCGGGCGATCGG
>JADGGD010000119.1 GCA_019690095.1 Chloroflexota bacterium | reverse complement strand
GAGGAACGCCAGGCCATCCTTGCCCGGATCCCCCTCGGTCGTCTGGGCGAGGTGGACGAACTGGCGGCCGCTGTGGTCTACTTCCTCAGCGACCTGGCCGGCTACACGACCGGGCACACCCTCGATGTGAACGGCGGCCTGTATATGGACTGAGTCTGCCGTGGGCCAATTGTTGACTCGCCGCATCAGGTGTGGTATTTTGTTCACGAAAACAGTCAAGTTTATGCGAAACCGCGGGAGCTCGGGGAAGCCGGGTGAGTCGAATAGTTGACAGTGTTCTCGACCTTGTCGGTGACACGCCGCTCGTTCGGCTGAACCGCGTCGTCGGGGCCGGGAGTGCGCGCGTCCTCGGCAAGCTGGAGGCGCGGAATCCCGCCGGCAGCGTCAAGGACCGGATTGCGGTGGCGATGATCGACGAGGCCGAGCGCAGTGGTCGGCTCCGCCCCGGAGACACGATCGTCGAGCCCACCAGCGGCAACACCGGGATTGGGCTGGCGATGGTCGCAGCGGTCCGCGGCTATCGGCTGATCCTGACCATGCCGGACGATATGTCCGTTGAGCGGCGGACCCTTCTCTCACTGTACGGTGCAGAGCTGGTGCTCACCCCGGCGATCGAGGGCATGTCCGGGGCGGTCTATGCGGCCGAGGAGCTGGTTCGCAAGCACGGCTACTTCATGCCCCAGCAATTCATTAACCCGGCCAACCCGGAGATCCACCGGCGGACCACGGCGCGGGAGATCCTGGAGGCCACCGGCGGCGAGCTCGATGCCGTCGTCATCGGGGTCGGGACGGGCGGTACCATTACCGGCGTTGGGGAAGTCCTGAAAGAGTATCGCCCCGACCTGCTGGTCGTGGCCGTCGAGCCAAGCCGGGCCGCAGTGCTGAGCGGCGGTCGTCCTGCTCCGCACGCAATCCAGGGACTCGGAGCGGGCTTTGTGCCCGGCGTCCTCAATCGTGCGATCATCGATCGTGTGATTGCGGTCTCTGATGAGGAGGCCATCGCGATGATGCGTCGGCTGGTGCGGCTTGAGGGTCTGCTCGTCGGGATCTCGTCGGGCGCAAATGTCGCCGCAGCGGTCAGCGTTGCCCGCGAGCTCGGCCCCGGCCGAACGGTGGTCACCGTGCTCCCCGATACGGGGGAGCGGTATCTCACAACGTTCCAGGCGCTCCGGTGAACGATCATGGCGATCACAGTCTACATTCCCACCCCGTACCGCGACCTGACCGCGGGCCAGGGTCACGTCAGTGCCGACGGGCGAACGCTCCATGAGCTTATCGATGACCTCGAGCGCCGATATCCGGGACTGCGCGAGCGCCTCTGCGACCAAACCGGCATCCGATCCCACCTGAATGTGTTCATCAACGGTCAGGAGATGCGGACCCTACGCGGTGAGGAAACGCCTCTCACGGATGGAGACGAAGTCGCCTTCATCCCGGCCCTGGTTGGTGGAGGACCCGCTCCAACCGGGTCGGCAGGGAAAGGGCGCTTTCCCGGGGCCTTTAGCTGAAATCTTTCCGAGGAGACGAGGACGAGCGACCGGTGATTGAGACTTCTTCCGTTGAACAGGATGTACTCGAACTGCCTGCTCCATTGCGCGAGCGCATTATCCAGCACGCGCGGCTGGTCTGTCCGGAGGAGTGCTGTGGCCTCCTCTTTGGCCGGGGATCTCGGGTCGAGCAGATCATGTGGATGGAGAACATCGAACACAGCGCGCTCAACTACCGCGTGAGCGACCGGGCGTTTCTTGTAACCGAGGACGCGATGAGTCGCGCCGGCCTCGACCTGATCGGCTTCTATCATTCGCACACGCATTCGCCGGCCTCTCCATCCCGCACGGATATCAACTATGCCGCGCGCGGCTATCCTGATTTCTTTCAGGTCATCGTCTCCCTCGCCAATCCCGATGAGCCTGTTCTCCGAGCCTACACCATTGGGAAGGACGAAACCGTGAAGGAGGTCGCGATACGTTAAAAATCTCGACGCGCACAGAGTACGGCGTTCGGGCGATGCTCGAGCTGGCTCGGCAGTACGGGCATGGACCGGTGCAGAGCCACGACATCGCGCAGAAGCAGGGCATTCCAGAGCCGTACCTGAATCAGCTCTTGACCCAGCTCCGCAAGGCCGGTCTCATCGTCAGCCGGCGCGGCCCAGGTGGGGGACACAGCCTCGCCCGGCCGGCGAACGAGGTGACTATCGCGGAGTTGATCACCGCCCTCGAGGGCTCACTCTGGCCAATCGAGGAGGGGGCTGAGCAACGCCGTACAACCTGCTATGCGTTGCGCGAGCTTCTCCAGGAGCTCTCCCAGCAGGCCGAGCAACTGCTCCGGTCGCGCACGCTGGCCGACCTTCTGGAGCGCGAGCGCCGACGCGCTTACGTGTATCACATTTGATTGATGATCCCGAATCCGACGGCCGCGCGAGCTGTTGGATTCACGGACCAGTGCGAAACCACCGTGGGAGGCGTTGATCCATGCCTGTTCAGACCTTTACTGAGGAGCAAGTCCGCCGCTATCACCGGCACCTGATCATGCCGAACGTCGGGGCGCGCGGCCAGAAGAAGCTCCTCAATGCGCGCGTACTCCTGCTCGGTGCAGGTGGCCTCGGCTCGCCCGCCGCGCTCTACCTCGCCGCCGCGGGGGTCGGCACACTCGGCATCGTCGATTTTGATACAGTCGACCTCTCGAACCTTCAGCGTCAAATCCTCCACCGTACCGACTCAGTGGGGCGGCTTAAGGTTGACTCGGCCGAGGAGACCATCCGGGCCATCAACCCTGACGTGCGGGTGATCAAGCATCCGGTCGCCCTGCGCTCAGATAATGCATTCGAGATCCTCGAGCCGTACGACATCATCGTTGACGGCACCGATAACTTCCCGACCCGCTACCTGGTGAACGATGCGGCCGTCATGACCGGTAAGACTGTCGTCCACGGGAGCATCTTCCAGTTCGACGGCCAGGTAACCGTGTTCAAGCCCGGTGCTGGTCCCTGCTACCGCTGCCTCTTCCCGGCGCCGCCGCCCCCGGGCGCAGTCCCTAACTGCGCCGAGGCCGGGGTGCTGGGGGTCTTGCCTGGCATCGTCGGCTGCATCGAGGCGGTCGAGACGATCAAGCTGATCCTCGGCGAGGGCGAGCCGTTGATCGGGCGTCTGCTGATGTTTGATGCCCTCGCGATGGAGTTCTCCGAGGTGAAGATTCGCCGCGATCCGAACTGCCCGGTCTGCGGGGACAACCCCACGATCCACGAGCTTATCGACTACGAGCAGTTCTGCGGCCTGCCGCCGCGCCAGGCCGAGGCGGCCGCGGCTCACGCCTGATAGCTGATCCGGTAGAGAAGGCCGGCCTGATCGTCCGACACGATCAGACTGCCGTCCGGAGCCTGGACGATCCCGGCCGGCCGCCCCCACCGGCTCCCGTCTGCGAGCTGCCAGCCTGTTGCGAAGTCTTTCACCTCGACCGGCTGCCCACCGGCGAAGTGAATCCAGAGCACCTGAGGCGGGGCCGGGGGCTCCCGGTTCCAGGAGCCGTGCTGCACGACGAAGAGATCCGAGCGGTACGCCGAAGGGAATATGGTGCCAGTGTAGAAGGCCAGCCCCAGGGGAGCTGAGTGGGCCTGGATGCCGATCGTCGGCGGCGTAATGCCCGTACAGACATCCGCCGGGGTCTGCGGCCTTGCATCGGGCGGCTGGCAATGCGGCCAGCCGAAGTTCTCGCCCTTTCGAACAATCGTAACCAGATCCGGCGGTATCTCATTCCCCTGATTGTCTCGCTCGTTGACCGTCGCCCAGAGCAGACCGGTCCCCGGCTGAAACGCCAGTCCCACGGCGTTCCGCAATCCCCAGGCGAAGCGCTCGTACCCAGAGCCATCCGGGTTATACCGTAGGATCGCCGCCCGCCGCTCATCCGTCTCATCGCAGATGTTGCACGACGAGCCCACCGAGACGTAGAGCTTGCCGTCGGGCCCGAACACCACCGTGCGCGTGAAGTGCCCGCCAGTCGGCAGGTTCGGCACGACTACCTCCCGTGCGCCGGGTGTCCCATCCGCCGCATACCGGTAGCGCGTGATGCGCGAGGTCTCCCCCACATAGAGATACCCGTCGTGGATCGCGATGCTGGACGGATTGTCCAGACCAGTCAGCAGGGGCGGCGGAGGGTGGTCGGATGGAGCGATCACACCGCCGCGTGCCATGTAGCGGTAGACACTGCCGCTCTCATCCGCGACCAGCAGATTCCCCGCCTCGTCAAAGGCCATGAAGCGCGGACTTCCCAGGCCAGCCGCGAGAACCGCCATCCGAAAGCCAGACGGCAGGTAGACGGTTTTTGGCGAAAACGAGATGCCCGGTGGGATCTCGAGTGCAGTGGGGACCAGCTCCGCATTCGCCGAGCTTCGTCCGTTGGAGAGAAGGGTTGGTCCAGCTCCTGGAGTCGGCACGGGAATCACCCCGGAAGGCGATGCCGGCGGCGTGTTCCCTGCCGCTGGCACGGTAGGGAGTCGTGTGGGTGGTTCGAGCGCAGGCGCGCCGGCCTCGGCACAGCTCGCGAGGACTATGCTGATCAGGGCAAGGGCACTGACGAGATAGCCCGTCCGTGCGCCCATCGCCCCGATCATTCCCTTCACCGCTCTCCGCAGCATCACCTTCTCTCCATCCCGCGTCTCCTCCTGCCGGGGAGTGGCATCGTCCGACGAGCAATCAGCCAATCCGGTAGAAACGCCGCGCGTTCTCGCTCCAGAGCTTTTGACGGGCCGCCATGGACAGCCCGGCCGTCAGCCGATCCAGCGTCTCGATCCATCGCTCATAGCTGGCCGCCTGCAGAACCACCGGCCAGTCTCCCCCGAAGACCAGCCGATCTTCCCCGAAGACCTCGATTGCGTGTTCCACGTACGGTCGGAGGTCTTCCGGGGTCCAGTGTTGGTGATCGGCCTCGGTCACCAGCCCGCTGATCTTGCAGAAAACGTTCGGCAGTGCAGCCAGCTCCCGCAGGTGAGATCGCCAGGGATCCAGAAGGCGGCCCCGGATGTCCGGCTTGCCAAGGTGGTCCAGGATAAACCAGGTATCCGGACACTGACGGACCAGATCAATGACAGCCGGGAGCTGGGGATGATAGACGCAGAGATCGCAGGATAGCCCGTATTCGGCCAGGATCTGCGCCCCCCGGATAAACGAGGGGCGTGCGCAAAACCCGACGTCTGGCTCCGACTGGGTTACCCGGCGAACCCCCCTGATCCGCGGATCAACCTGAAGGAGCGCCTCGAGAAAGGCACGCACCTGGTCGCCGAACTCCAGGGGTGCCCAGGCAACGATCGCCTGAATCCGCGGATCTTCGATCGCCCGTTCGGCTGCCCAGCGCGCCTCGAGAAGGGCATATGCCGGCTCGACCTCGACCTCCAGATAGACCATAGCGGCAACGGCGGTGCCCCCTCCGTGCTGGCGGTACTCCTCCAGCGTGTACGGTCGGTTCAGCAGGTGATTCCCATCGAGCCAGGACATCCGGAAGCGCGTGGGATCCCATAGGTGCACATGGGCATCAACAATTGGAAAAGGCGGCATATTATGCCCCTCCTACAGGAGTTGGCCTTGGGCCAAGCAGGGCCGGCCAGAATGGCGATCGGGTCGGGGGAGGCGTCGGCTGGAGGAACAGGCCCCTCCGGGCCAGGTCCGCACAGCGCTGTGCCAGCGTCGCAGCCGCCGCGAGAGGCGCCGCTTCCCCGCTCGCCACCGCCCGTGCGGTCTCCGCGATCACCAGCGCCGCAGCGATCACCGCGGCCGGCGGTGTCAGGGGAGCGGGATAGCCGGGCGGGGCATAGACAAACTGACGGGACGGATCACCGCGCGCGTTTACCACGAAGACCGGATAGTTATCGTCCTCGTCCCAGAAGGGCGTCTTCGTGAGATCCGCATACGGCGGAATGACCGCTCCCCGTCCGGCGCGCACGATCGCGTCATACTGCTCTGGTCGAAGCCAGTGGGTAATCAGGGTACGTGCTGCGTCCACGAGGCGACTGGTCCGGAAGACCACGATAAAAGCCGTGGGAACCGCAGTAAACCACCCGCGTGGACCGGCAGGGATGGGAAGCGCCCGCACCTGATCGGCGATGTCCGGGTAGTCTATCCGGAGACGGCCATACAGCCCGCCAACATCCCACGTCATCACCATGCCGCCGTTCCCGAAGACCTGTGCCTGCTCCGAGAGCGTCCAGTCCATGCCCGCTGGAGCGCCGGCGACCTCCCCAGCGTCCAGGGCATAGAGCCGCCGCAGTGCCTGGAATCCCTGGCTGGCGCTCGCCTGATCGAGCACGATCCGGATACCCAGGGGATCAAGGAGCGGTGCCCCGTGAGCGAGCAGGATAACACGGCCGAGATCATCACCGCCATCGCTCCGCGGAAGCGGCGCCGCCCACCCCAGGGAGGGAGCTCCCACGCCGCGCGCCCCGGTTAGGGCCGCCGCGGCGGCTCCGAGCTCATCGAAGGTCCGCGGTAGCGGGATACTGTGCCGCGCCAGCAGATCACTGCGCACCAGGACAGCACTTCCGAGGCTGGCGTAGGGAACCGCCCAGACCGGTCGACGCCGGGACGGGGTTGCTAGATCGGCGAAGGGACCGGCCATAGCGGTGTCGCGCAGCGGCGGAAACAGCTCGCCGTTCAGCCCGACTACCTCCTCGAGCGTATCGCGAATATCCACGATACGACCAGCCGCCGCGAGGAGGGCCGGGTCCGGATCCCCGACGATCGCCAGGTCAACCGGTGTCTGTGCCGCCAGCATCTCCTTCAGACGGCCGCGTACCGCATCGGATGGGAGGGCTTCCCAGACAGCGTCCACGCCGCTCGCGCGCCCAGCATCCTGGACCTGCCGCGCGATCAGCGCCGCAACGGCCGGAACCGGATGGGTTGGGCCGAGGATGGTCAGCCGCGGAGGCAGGGGTGCCGTGCGATCCACCGATCGGCCACCTCCACATGCCGCCCCCAGCGCCGCCAGGCCGATCACCCCCCGGCGCAGGAACTGTCGGCGCGTCAGGCAAGCGCCCTCCCGTCGTGCACCATGCGGCCGCAGAGCGGCCGCATGCCCGCCGCCAGCCCTGACCATTCGATTCCCTGTCGTCACCGTTGCTCCTCGCGCATGCCGCAGGAACGATGATAGCACGGGCGCCCGGCACCGGGGTGTGGATTGTATGCATGTCTGCTTCGAAATTCCAGATAATTGACACCACGGTCGGCCTCTCGATACAATGGGCGCACCTCGGGGAGAGGAAACACCGTCGTCGACGGATACGGCGGCCAGCGGTGGCCCGGCCGATCGCCGTTTGCGGGCGGCGAGAAGCCGTCGTCCTCCTCTCGGGTCAGGGGGTGGCCGTCCGGTCCGGCGAGACCAGATTGCGAGGTGCGAGGAGTGAGCAAGGTGTCGCAACCACAGTCTCCGAAGGTTACCCGGCGCGGCATGCTCCGGGCCGGCATTCTGATGGCGGGTCTCGGTGTGCTCCCTCTGCTCCAGGCCTGCGCCGGGCAGCAGGCAACCCCAACAGTCGCGCCCGCGCCAACACAGCCCGCCCCAACGCCGACCCAGGCGGCGGCGCCGACGAGCGCGGCGACGGCCGCGGCAACTACGACCGCCGCGACCCCAACCGCAGCCGGTGCGGCGAACGCGACCCCGACCACGGCGTCCCAGGCGGCTCCTGCGGCGATTGATGTCAAGAGCATCAAGATCAACGGGAAGCTCTCGATCCTCCAGGAGAAGGATTACAACCCGATCCACAACGATAACCTCAACAAGGAGGTCCGGCAGTTCGCGGCCAGCAATAACTGGGACCTCGACCTGTCGTATATGGAGGCGTTCGTCGGCGGCGGAGACTTCTACCAGAAGATGGCTGCGGCGGTCGCGTCCAATACCCAGCCCGATATGATGTTCGGGACGAAGGACGCCTTCATCCTCTGGTACAACAAGCTCGCTCAGCCCGTCGATGACGTCGTGGCCTGGGCACGAAGCCAGTTCGGCGACCCGATCAAGGGCCTCGAGCTCGCCAGTGTCATCGAGGGGAAGTGGTGGGCCGTGCCCTTCTTCACGCGAGTTGGCGGCTTCTGGGCCCGCAAGAGCTGGTATGACGAGATTGGTTTCGATATCACCGCCAACCACGACCTCCAGGAGTGGGCCGACGCCTCGATGAAGGTGACCGACCCGGCCAAGAAGCGCTGGGGATGGGGGCTGACAGTCAACAAGTCCGGCGACGGCGAGACGAACGTCTATACGCCAGTTTTTGAGGCCGGTGCGCGCTATACCGACGAGACCGGCGAGAAGGTAGTCTTCGAATCCGACGAGGCGATCCAGGCATTCACCTGGCTCAAGGACATCTACTCCGGCGACAAGTATGCCAAGATGCGGCCGCCCGGCCTCGACTCCTGGACCGATACCTCGAACAACGAGAAGTGGATCGCCGGGACGATCGGCTTCACCAGCAATGCGGGGACCCTCTTCGCCCAGGCGGTCAAGCAGGTGCCGGATATCGGCAAGGATACCTACCTCGTCCCCCAGCCCATTGGCCCGGTTGGCAAGAAGCAACAGCTCACCAGCGCGGGCGGGGCGACCTTCAACCTGTTCGCCGGAGCGAAGAACCCGGATGCTGCCAAGGCGGTGATGGAGCATCTGCTGGACAAGTCGATCCAGAAGCAGATCTGGTCCACCAGCGCAGGCTACGCCTGCCCTGCCTATAAGTGGGGCTGGGATGAGCCAGAGATCGT
This sequence comes from Chloroflexota bacterium, assembly GCA_019690095.1. Classification (GTDB taxonomy): domain Bacteria; phylum Chloroflexota; class UBA6077; order FW602-bin22; family CADDYW01; genus JADGGD01. Next base: position 287 of record JADGGD010000119.1, on the reverse strand, counting down.
CAATGGCCCCAACAACGTTCCAAAGACATTCGAGAAGATCGCCTACGGCGAGCAGTTCTTCGCCTGGATGCCCGGCCCTCAGCCGCGCCTCTGGATCAACGCGATCAGCAATGCAGTCGTCCTGACCAGTACGATGGCGAAGATCCTGACCGGCACCCCGATCAAGGACGCAGTCCATCAGGCCCAGCTACAGATTCAGCAACTACACGACCAGTACCAGGGCAAGTAGCATCAACGCCTTGGCCCGTTTGGGGGCCCCCCCCGGGAGGTCGGGGGGGCCACAAACC
>JADGGD010000118.1 GCA_019690095.1 Chloroflexota bacterium | reverse complement strand
GAGGTCTCGCGCTCCACGTCTAGTTGTTCCGCCGCGGCGGGAAAATGGCAGGTATTTGGCAGAATGCCGGGCATCGGATCATCGCCATCCCCATAGATTTTAATTATGATCGGTGTAGCGACAAAGGGAAAGGGGACACGAGCCATGGCTCAGATCGCGAAGGGATTGGAAGGTGTGGTGGTCGCCGACACCGCGCTCAGTCACATCGACGGCGAGCGGGGACGGCTGATCTACTGCGGCTACGACATCGGCGACCTCGCGGCGCACGCAACCTTTGAGGAAGTCGCCTACCTCCTCTGGCACGGTCACTTACCCAATCGCGCCGAACTCGCGGAGTTTACCGGCGAGATGGCGCGCTACCGCACCCTCCCGCCCGCAGTCGTCGAGGTCATTCGTGTCCTACCGGACAGTGCCGAGCCGCTCGAGGTTCTGCGCACCGCGGTGTCGGCGTTCGCCGCGGCCCTGGACTTCAAGGGGCATCCATCTGTCACTCACGCGATGGCACTGACCGGGAGCATGCCATCGATCATGGCCACCTTTGATCGCCTCCGGCGCGGTCTGCCGCCGGTACCTCCGCGGGCCGATCTGTCGCATGCGAGTAACTACCTGTACATGTTGACTGGCGAGGTTCCGAGCGAGCAGCGCGCTCGGGCGCTTGAGACGTACCTTGTGCTCACCGCCGATCACGGCCTGAATGCCTCGACGTTTACCGCACGGGTGATCGCCTCGACCCTCTCAGATATGGGATCGGCGATCGTCGGAGCGATTGGGGCGCTGAAGGGGCCGCTCCACGGGGGAGCTCCGGCACTCGTCCTGGACATGCTCCGGGCGATCGGAAAGCCCGAGAACGCCGAGGCCTGGCTCAAGGCCGTGCTCGACCGCGGCGAGCGAATCATGGGCTTCGGCCACCGGGTCTACCGCACCGAAGATCCACGGGCCAGGGTTCTCCGCGCGCTCGCCGAACGCACCAGTGAGATCGAGTTCTTCAAGCTCGCCCTCCACGTCGAGGACGTTGCCCTGCGGCTCCTTCACGAGCGAAAGCCGGAGCGGCGCATCTACACCAACGTGGAGTTTTACTCAGCGGCGGTGTTGCACGGCGTCGGGCTGCCGGACGATTTGTTTACCCCGACCTTCGCGATCAGCCGTGTAGCCGGCTGGACTGCGCACGTCATCGAACAGCTGAAGGATAACCGGCTGATTCGACCGGATGCCGAGTATGTCGGCCCGATGAATCTGACCTTCGTACCCCTGGATCAGCGCTGAGGTGGAGCGGTATCCTCCGTGGCTGCTGGAGCCGCAGGATGGTCGGATCGTCTGGTATGTGCCCGCAGGGCTGCGATGGCACGCATCCGTTCAGCGATGGTCGCCTCGAATCCGACCGCTGAGGGGTGGTAGAACGGGCCGTCCAGTCCTTCGGGCAGATAGCGCTGGCGGTAGCGGCGCGGATCGTCGGCCGCGAAATCGTGGCTGTACTCGTAATCCCGTCCGTATCCGAGCGATCGCATGAGGCCGGTCGGGGCGTTGCGCAGGTGCAGTGGCACCGGCAGATTACCGGTTGCCTCCACTGCCGCTCGCGCACGCCCGTACGCCTCCAGGGCCGAGTTGCTCTTGGGAGCAGTCGCAAGATAGATAGCTGCCTCGGCCATGGGCAAGTACCCTTCGGGCATGCCGACGAAGTGGACTGCCTGCTGTGCGGCCACTGCCACAACAAGTGCCTGGGGGTCCGCGAGGCCGACGTCCTCCGCGGCCAGGATCACCATGCGCCGGACGATGAACAGGGGATCCTCGCCCGCTTCGAGCATCCGCGCCATCCAGTAGAGTGCCGCGTCTGGGTCGGATCCACGCAGTGACTTGATAAAGGCCGAGATGATGTCGTAATGCTGATCCCCCTGGCGATCGTACAGGAGGACCCGCCGCTGCATGGCCTCCTCGATCGTCGCAGACGTGATGAGGCGCTGGCCTTCTGCGTCCGGTGGGGTGGCCGCGGCGGCGAGTTCCAGGCCATTCAGCGCAGCGCGGGCATCCCCGTCGGCCAGGGTGATCAGCGCGCGCCGCGCTGCCTCCTCCAGGACGACCTTCAGGCGGCCGAGCCCCCGTTCCGGATCCTCGATCGCTCGTTGGATCAGGATATCCAGTTCAGGTGCGCGGAGCGGGCGCAGGGGAACGACGCGACACCGCGAGAGGAGCGCCGCGTTGACCTCGAAGCTCGGGTTCTCAGTCGTGGCGCCGATCAGGATGATCGTTCCCTCTTCAACGGCGTGGAGGACGCTGTCCTGCTGGGCCTTATTGAATCGATGGATCTCGTCAATCAGGACAATCGTCCGCTGGTGCTGGCGCAGGCGGCGGCGCGCGTCATCAATGACCTGTCGTAGGTCGGCAATGCCCGCCGAGACCGCGCTCAGGCTCACGAAATGGGCGCCGGCCTGACGGGCGATGAGCCGGGCGAGTGTTGTCTTACCGCAGCCAGGCGGTCCCCAGAGGATCAGCGAACCTATCTCGCCGCGCTCGATCGCGCGGCGGAGAGCACGACCCGGTCCGAGAATGTGCTCCTGCCCAACCAGCTCATCGAGCGTGCGCGGCCGCATGCGCGCGGCGAGCGGCTCGTGAGGACCGATCTCAGGAGAGGCTGAGGGGGTAGAATCATCAAAGAGGCGCTGTTGCACCATCCACTCCATTTTCCCCGTTGGCGTATGGTATTGTACACGTGATCAGCCACCTCATGTGAGAGGATCGGGAATGGACCAGCACGCGGCGCGGATTCTTCCCAGTATTCTCGATACGATCGGGCGGACGCCTCTCGTCGCGCTCGACCGCCTTACCCGCGGCCTCCCGGGGCGAATTGTCCTCAAGCTAGAGTACTTCAACCCCGGCTTCAGCATTAAGGACCGCATCGCCCTGCGGATCATCGAGGAAGCCGAGCGCAGTGGTCGGCTGAAGCCCGGCGGGACGGTCATTGAGCTCACCAGCGGAAATACCGGAACCGGTTTGGCCGTCGTGTGTGCGGTCAAGGGGTATCATCTCATTGCAGTCATGTCTGAGGGCAACAGTGTCGAGCGGCGCCGCATGCTGCGTGCGCTGGGGGCCGAGGTAGAGCTGGTTCCGCAGGCCCCGGGCGGTCAACCCGGACAGGTATCGAAGGAAGATCTGGAGCTGGTTGAGCGTCGGACCCGTGAGCTCCAGGAGCAGCTGGGCGCCTTTCGGGCCGACCAGTTTAATAACCCGAGCAATGTCGAAGCTCACGAACTGACGACCGGGCCAGAGATCTGGGAGCAGACCGGCGGTCAGGTTCAGGTCTTCGTGGCACTGGTTGGGACTGCCGGTACGTTCATGGGGGTCGCACGGGCGCTGAAGAAGCGGCGGCCCGAGATCCGCACGTACGCGGTCGAGCCAGCGACGGCGGCCGTCCTCGCCGGAAAGCCAGTTACCGATACTCGCCACAAGCTCCAGGGTGGCGGGTACGCGATGATTCCCCCTCTCTGGGATCCACGCTATTGCGACGGCTATATCGCGGTCAGTGATGATGAGGCGATCGCGGTCGCCCGCCGGCTGGCCCGCGAGGAGGGCATCTTCGCCGGGTTTTCCACCGGCGCGAACGTTGCGGCGGCGCTCCGATTAGCCCGCGAGGCCGAGCCCGGCACGCTCATCGCGACGACGGCCAACGATACCGGCCTCAAATACCTCAGTACCGATCTCTTTCCCTGATCTTACCTCCTCTATCGCTCGGACGACCGAATGTAAAGCCTCCCGAGCGGCTGTGATGATCGGCCGGAGTGCTCCTGCGGATCGGCGGCCGGAGCGCTCCGGAGAAGGTCGCGGTAGGCCTGCGGATGATCTGTCTGCGGGCCAGCGGTCAGGCAAAAATCTCGGCCCGGGCGAGGCGAGGATACGTACCCCGGAAGAAGAGGAGCGGCGGAGACGGCTCGCCTGCCGTTGCAGTGACGACCTCGGCAATGAAGATAGCGTGATCGCCCGCGTCGTGTCGCCCGACGATCCGACATTCGAGGTAGGCAATACAGCCGTCGAGGAGCGGTGCACCGGTAATCCCGACGTGGTGCGGCACCGATGCAAGCTCATCTTGGACCTCCGGCGCCGACCGACGGGCGAAGCGCTCGCAAAGCCACCGCTGGTGCTCGCCCAGGATATTCACCGCAAAGGCCCCCGCACGGGGCAGAAACTCGTATGTCCGCGCGCGTCGATCGATGCAGATGAGGACAAGCGGCGGATCAAGGCTGACCGAGGTAAAGGAGTTGACCGTGATGCCGCGGGACTCCGTACCAGAGCGGCCGGTGACCACGGTCACGCCGGTGGCAAAGTGGCCGAGTATTCGGCGTAGCTCTGTCGGCTGGATCGCCATCGCATCTCCTGTTACTCGGGCCACTCGCGCGCGAAGCATATCATGCATCGCACGCTTCTGTGAAGTGGAAACCACTCGCTCCTCACTGAGCCGCCGGCCGGTCTCTCCGACGATGCAGTCTGCTATACTGTCCTCCGGGATGACCGGGGGCAGGCTACCCGATCCGCGAATCGATCATTCCCGGGGGCGAGCATGGTGTACATACCCGATGAAGCCGCGCAGAGCGTTATCCGGCAGATTCTCGCGCGGGGAGAAACAGCCGTTGTTGTCGAGGCGGGCGAGGGCACTGAGATTCTCGGTGTTGCAAACTATCCGCGCGTCTGCCGAGAGTACTATGCCGGACGCCTTGTTCGGGCGGTCTTCCGCACCGAGCACGATCTTGAAAGCCGCCTCGCCCTGGCCCGCGCCCGCTCCGGCTAGGGGGCCAGCGCGGGCGCGGCCTCTCACTGTCCCACGATGATATTGTCGATAAGCCGCGCTCGGCCGATCCACGCCGCCAGCGAGATCAGCGCTGGACGGTCGACTGTGCTGAGCTCCTCGAGTGTCTCGGCGTCGGCGACACTGACGTAGTCAAGCTGTGCCCGGGGCTCCCCGGCGATGATCTGGCTGACCAGCCGCCGTAGAGCCTCGGCGTTCCGCTCCCCGCGCTCGTAAGCCTCGGCGGCCGCCCGGAGCGATGCCGAGAGTACTCGTGCCGCGATCCGCTGGTCTGGATCGAGGTACACGTTCCGACTGCTCATGGCCAGTCCGTCGGGCTCACGGACAGTTGGAACGGTCACGATTTCGATGGGCATGCCCAGATCGGCCACCAGCTTCTTGATCACCACGCACTGCTGGGCGTCTTTTTGGCCGAAATACGCCCGGTCCGGCTGGATCAGACAGAAAAGCCGCGTCACTACCGTTGCCACGCCCCGGAAGTGCCCCGGTCGGCGGGCTCCTTCGAGAATCTCCCCGAGCGGCCCAACATCCACGAAGGTTGAGAAGCCAGGCGGGTACATCTCCTCCACGCTGGGCGCGAAGACGAGGTCTACGGCTTCCTGCTCAAGGAGGCGCAGGTCGCGGTCGAGATCCCGCGGATACGAGGCGTAGTCCTCGTTAGGCCCGAACTGCTTGGGATTGACGAAGATGCTCACGACAACCGACTGATTCTGAGTGCGGGCCGCTCGAACCAGGGCGAGGTGTCCCTCGTGCAGGTAGCCCATGGTCGGGACGAAGCCCACGGGGGAAGGAAGGGCCGCACGGGCCGCACGCACGTCCTTGATGGTGGCCACGACCTTCATGGCTCGTCACTCACCGACACTGCGGGCGCTGGGTCGAGACCGAAGCTCTCGGCCGGTCCGGGGAAGGTCGCCGCGCGCACCTCCTCGGCGTAGGCGCACACCGCGTTGCGAATGATCTCGGCAAGGTTTGCGAACCGCCGCACGTGCCGCGGCTTGAAATCCGGATCCATACCCAGCAGATCGTAGAGGACCTGCACCTGCCCGTCACAGTAGGGACCGGCGCCAATGCCGATAGTCGGGATGGCTATGGTCTCGGTAATCGTCCGCGCCAGGGGGGCGGGAACGAGCTCGAGCACGAGCGAGAAAACCCCGGCTTGCTCAAGGGACCGGGCATCATCGATGATCCGCCGGGCGGCCGCCTCGGTCTTGCCCTGGAGGCGGTGTCCCCCGAGCTGGTAGACCGACTGCGGGGTGAGCCCCAGGTGCCCTTGAACCGGTATGCCGCAGTCAACCAGACGACGGACGGTGTCCGCGACAACCGCGCCGCCTTCCAGTTTCACCGCCTGCGCGCCACCTTCCTGCAGTAGACGGCCCGCCGTCCGCAGTGCCTGTTCCTGGCTCGGATGGTAGGACATGAACGGCATATCCGCGATGACCATCGCCCGACTGGTGCCGCGGACAACCGCGCGCGTATGGTGAATGATATCCTCGACCGTGACCGGAATCGTCGTCTCGTAGCCCAGGACAGCGGTTCCCAGGCTGTCGCCGACCAGGATAAGGGGAATGCCAGCCGCATCCAGGATGCGTGCGGTCGGGTAATCGTAGGCGGTCAGCATAGGAATCCGCTCGCCTCGCCTCTTCATTGCCCGGATGTCGGCAGGGGTTACTCGCGCCACGCTACTGTCTCCTTTCACCTTTCAGGCAGCCGGTGGGGAAGACTCCCCGCCGGCTTCGCTCTGAGTGGTCTCACGATGGAGAGGACCGGGCAGGCCGCCCATGGGACGTGCCTGCATGACCGCTCGGATGATCGCGGTGGCGACAACCTCACTGGCCGCGACGGCGATGGCCACCGGGCTGGCCGCGGCCGCGGATCGACCGGTCGCCAGGGCGAAGAATGTATCCCCATCGAACAGGGTATGGGCCGGGCGAACCGCGCGTGCCAGGCCGTCGTGCGCCGCCGTCGCCACGCGCTGGAGGGCGTCACGGTCAAGAGAGGCGTCAGTGGCCACGACGCCGATGGTTGTGCTCGCCCCGAGCAACGGCTCAGAGGGAAGCTCACCGCCGAGCAGGCGGCTTACCGCACTGACGTACTCACCGGTAGCCGGATGGCGTGCTCCGGCCAGGATCTGACCGGTCACCGGGTTGACGACTTCTCCAAATGCGTTGACTGCCACCAGCGCACCCACAGTGATCCCGCTGGGGAGGCGGAGCGCCGCGGACCCGAGGCCGGATTTTGTGGCCTGGGCTGGCCCGAGAACCTTCCCGACGGTCGCGCCAGTACCGGCGCCTACGCAGCCTTCCTCGAGATCATCTGACCGAGCACGCTCGCATGCCTGCCATCCATCACGGGCGTCGGGAAAGACACGCATGTCTCCGATGGTCAGGTCGTAGAGAACCGCCGCCGGGACAATGGGAACGCGCGTTCTGCCGACCGGAAAGCCGATGCCGCGATCGAGGAGAAACTGCACAACGCCATCCGCCGCCGCGAGGCCCATGGCACTGCCGCCGGTCAGCAGAATGGCGTGGACGTTCTGCACGAGCCGGCCGGTGCCGAGCAGGTCGGTCTCCCGGGTGCCCGGCGCACCACCGCGGACGTCGACTGCCGCGGTGGCACCCTCGGGGCATAGCACCACGGTACAGCCGGTGATCGCGTCGAGGTTCGTCGCATGTCCCACGCTGATCCCGGGGACATCGACGATCGATCGAACAGAGTGCACTCACGCCCCTCTTCGGCACGTGCCGAAGACAGGACCGATGTGCTCAATCCGTCCCGGTCGTGCCGATCCAAGCGGATGATCCAGTGCGGCTCACTCGGGCTACTCGCGGTTGGCCCGGGGCCAATCCGCGGTGCCGCCGGTGATTGTATGCTGTCGGGCGCACTCTCGGCAAGTCTTTGGGGCGATTGATCGTGAGACCCCGCTACGCGATCCAACAAACGATATAGACGAGGGCATTCAGGCTCCTGCGGATCGCTGGCAGTGTACAATAGGCGCGATCCGACCCTGGATCGAACCCACGCAGTCCGGGAGGAACAGGACCATGGCGAGTACCAGCACTTACGACCTGGCAGCGATCCGTCGTGCCCTTCCCGCCCTGGCCGAGGTTGTGTATATGAACAGCGGGACCGAGGGGATCATGGCCGAGCCTGTCCTGCAGGCATATTTTGCGGTGCTCGGGCACTTCGAGCGATACGGCTACTGGGATCGGCCACGGATCGCCGGCGCCTTCGCGGAGGCGCGCCAGCGTCTTGCCAACCTCATCAACGCTGATCCTGACGAGGTGGGGGTGACCCACGGCGGAACGGATGGGGTGAGCATCGTGCTGGGGTCCTTCGGCTTTCGCCCCGGGGACCAGTTGTTGATCGGCGACCAGGAGCATCCGGCGATAACCTATCCAGCCTTCGCGCTGCAGGCGGTTGCCGGGATCGAGGTGCGGCGGTTCCGCTTTTGCCATGATCCCCGCGAGACGATCTCCTCCTTTACCTCCCAGCTCACCCCCCGAACGCGAATGGCCGCCTTCAGCCATGTTTCGTGCGAGACCGGCATTCGCGTCCCCGCAGCCGAACTCATCCAGATTGCCCATGAGCATGGGGTGCAGGTATTGCTGGACGGCGCACAGTCGATTGGCATGTTCCCGGTTGATTTCCGTGCCCTCGGCTGTGACTACCTGACTGGCAGCGTGCACAAGTGGCTGTGCGGGCCTAAAGGGACGGGGGTTCTGGCCGTGCGACGCGACCGCCTCGATGACCTGACACCCCGCTACATTGGTGGAGGTTCCTTCGCCGAAGGATTCCCCGCCGGTGATTTGAATCGTCCAGAAACGGTCCAGATCAAGTTCGCGCCAACGACCGCCCGCTTCGAGTACGGCATGCGCAACCCTGCCCTGTACGCGGGCATCGTCAGCGCGGTGGACTATCTCGCCAGCCTGGGCTGGGAAGCAATCGCCGAGCATGAACGGCGTATGATCACCCGCCTGAAGGAACGGCTTGCCGGCATCGATGGCGTCGTGCTCCAGACCCCGATGGAGTGGGAACATTCCTCCGCCCTGCTTAACTTCCGTCTTGAAGGGGTGAGCGGTCGGGAGCTGAGCCGCCGTCTCTGGGACGACTGGAAGATTGTCCAGCGGGCGGTTCGTGAACCGGAGGGCGTCCGGTTGTGCGTCGCCTATTTCACTTCTGACGAGGACCTCGATCAGGTCATTGAAGCGGTGCTGGCGATCCGTCGAGGAAAAAGCTAAATCGGGCGTCCGCACGCTCCACACTGTACAGACGATGCGTTCTCGTGGGA
>JADGGD010000117.1 GCA_019690095.1 Chloroflexota bacterium | reverse complement strand
GGAGGTGGTCTTCAGCGGGCAGCCGGTGGCGGTCGTCCTGGCCGAGACGGAGGCGGCCGCGGAAGACGCGGTCCCCCTCGTGCAGGTCGAGTACGAGGTGCTGCCGGCGGTGCTCGATCTCGAGGCGGCCACGGCTCCGGATGCACCGCCGGTCCGCCTGCACCGAACCAGCGGTTCCGAAGACGTTTCTCTCCACGCGACGGTCGGCGCCGGCCAGGCAGAGGACACCGAGCCGCTCCCCCCCAACGTCGCGAACCGGATCCACTTCACGCGGGGTGACGTGGCCCGGGGCTTCCAGGACGCCGATGTGATCATCGAGCGCACCTATCGGACCCAGTGGGCGCACCAGTCCTACATCGAGCCGCAGTCGGCAGTCGCCTGGCTGGATCCACTCGGCACCCTGACGATCTGGAGCGCGACCCAGGGGGTCTTCTACACGCGCCAGGAGATCTCCAAACTGCTTGGCCTTCCCGCTCATCGAGTGAAAATCGTGCCGATGCCCGTGGGAGGCGGCTTCGGCGGCAAGTTCGTGTTGATCGAGCCGCTGATCGGCGCCGTGGCCATGGTCGCGAAGCGGCCGGTGCGGCTTGTCTTCACGCGTGTAGAGGAGTTCCAGGCGGCAAATCCGGCCTCACGGGCGGTTCTCGAGATGCGGGTCGGCGCCCGGCGCGATGGGCACCTGACCGCCCTGCAGGCGAAGGTCACCTACGACACCGGGGCCTTCCCCGGCTCATCGCCGCTGGGCATCTGCTGCATCCTGCTAGGAGCGTACCGCTGGCCGAACCTGGACATCCGCGGGTTCGAGGTCCTCACCAATCACGTCGGGCCCGGCGCCTATCGCGCGCCTGGTGCGCCTCAGGCCTTCTTCGCCCTCGAATCGACAATCGACGAGGTTGCGCGTGCGCTCGGCATGGACCCCCTGGAGCTGCGCCTGCTTAACGCCGTGGCCGAGGGCGACCTCCAGCCAGACGGCCGTCCATTTCCGCGGATCGGACTGCGCGAATGCCTGGAGCGACTGAAGGATCATCCGCTCTGGCAGCAGCGCGACCGGCGGGGGCCCGACGAGGGGTTCGGCATCGCGATCGGCGGCTGGCCGGGCGGCCTGGAGGCGGCCAGCGCCGCGTGCCGCCTCGACCACGATGGAACGTTCACGATCGTTACCGGCTCGGTTGATCTCACCGGCACTAATACGACCCTTGCCCTGATCGCCGCCGAGATCCTGGGCGTGCCGGTCGAGAGGATCCGCGTGGTGAATGGCGACAGCGATACCGCGCCGCGCGCGGGTGTGAGCGGCGGCAGCAAGATCACTTACACGGTCGGGGCGGCGGTCCAGCGTGCCGCGGAGGAGGCGCGGCGGCAGATCCTGGCCATCGCCGCCGATCGCCTCGAGGCGGCGGTAGAGGATCTCGAACTTGTCGACGGACACGTTCGGGTGAAGGGCGTGCCCGATCGCTCGATCGATCTGACCGAGATCGCCGAGCTGACCGAGAGCCGGTACGAGCCGGTCTACGGGCGGGGAGCGAGTGCGATCCGCAGTAACGCCCCCGGGTATGCGGCGCACCTGGCCCACGTCAGGGTCGATCGGGCGACCGGGCGCGTCCAGGTGCTCGATTACATCGCCGTGCACGATGTCGGCTTTGCGATCAACCCGGCCGAGGTCGAGGGACAGATCCGGGGCGGCGTGGTCCAGGGACTGGGCTGGGCGCTGTTCGAGCGGATGGTCTATGACGAGCAGGGGACGCTGGTGACGGGGAGCCTTCTCGACTACGCCCTGCCCGTCGCGCCGGAGGTCCCAGCGGTGACGCCGGTGCTGGTCGAGGTGCCTTCTCCGGATGGGCCCTTTGGCGCCAAGGGGGTTGGCGAGCCGCCGGTGATTCCGGTTGCCGCGGCGATTGCCAATGCAGTGCGGGACGCGGTCGGGGTCCGGGTGACCGAGATCCCGATCATTCCAGAGGTCCTGCACCAGGCCCTGACGTCAGCGCCTCCGGGCGGGTGATGCCGTCTGGTTATCCCGCCCCGGGGCGGGACAGCCAGACGTGACTGCCACGGGCGGGATGCGTTCCATCCCGACGGACGATGTTGGAGCCCAGCCATCGCACGGATCCTGGCAGTTAGCGACGAGATCGACCCCGCGCTCTATGATCACTTCAACGCCGCGCGCTGGCACGCGGCGCAGGTGGAGCTTATTATTTCTTGCGGCGACCTGCCGGCCTCCTACCTGTCCTACCTGGTATCGCGCTTTGATGTTCCGCTCTTCTACGTACCCGGGAACCATGATGGCGCTTACCTCGAGGCTCCCCCGGAGGGGGGCGAGTCGATCGACGGTCGTCTCGTGGTCTGGCGTGGCCTGCGCATCCTCGGCATCGGGGGTGCCCCGTGGTACAACGACGGCCCGTACCAGTATCACGAATGGGTGATGGCCCTGCGCCTGCTCCTCCTGCGGCCTCGGATCTTGCTCGCCGGCGGGATCGATCTCATCGTCGCCCATGCCCCGCCGCGCTACTGCCCACTGGCCCACCGTCTCTGTGCCCACCCGGCCGGGGTTGGGGCGCCCTCGCTCCACCCCGGCCAGGCCGGGCGGCAGATCTGCCTCGATGCCCCGGACCGCGCCCACCGCGGCTTTCCCGCCTTCACCGATCTCATCTATGCCTACCACCCGCAGGTTTTTCTGCACGGCCACACCCACCGCGCCTATGGACGGGCAACGCGGATAGTCAACCTGGGGGGGACGCGGGTCATCGACGTGCACGGGTACTATCTTCTGGATATTGCAACGCGAGATCAGAACCACGATTGAGGGAGGAATGTAGCGTGCTGCGTGATGGATCACCTTCCGCCCCGACCCCGCATGCCCCGGACGGAATCCACTTCGCGATCGGCGGGGCTATCTTTGGCGACCTCCGCCCCGAGCACATCGCGCTGACTGCCCGACTGGGCTTCCCCGGCCTCGAGCCCTATCGCAGCCTGACCATGCATTACCTTGACCGCCCGGCGGAGCTCAAGGAGCTCCTCGATCAGCACGGCATCACCATGGTCACCTGCTCGAATGGCGGTCCCGGCCAGTCGACCGACTTCATCAATGCAACACACCGCCAGCAGACCATCGAGGATCACGTGGCCTTTGCCCGCGATTTCCTCCGCCTCTTCGGCTGTCGCCACTTCAAGATCAACCTGGGAAGTCGGCCGCCCGGAGGGACGACTGACGAGCACCTGCGCGCCATCGCAGCGACGGTTGAAGAGATCGGGCGGCGCACCCTGAGCGAGTACGGCATCCGGATCGCCGCTCATCCCCATATCTGGGGACCGGTTGAGCGGCCGCACGAGGTTCACCGCCTGATGGAGCTGACCGATCCACGCTACGTGGATCTGATCGTGGACACCGCGCAGATCAACCTCGGGGGCGGCGATCCCCTGGAGATGATCCAGACCTACTACGAGCGACTCGCGGCGCTTCACTGGAAGGATACCCGGCCGGAGTACCGCGGCTACACCGGGCCGACCCCTACGGTCGAGGAGCACCGACGGCAGATCCTCTACAAGGATCTTGGCACGGGCGGGGTCGATCTGCCAGGGATCTGGGCGTTTCTCCAGGAACGCGGCTACCAGGGCTGGATTACGCTGGATCTCGATCCCCCTCGTCCAGCCGAGGGCGAGGGAACGGTCGAGGAGAAGATCCTGATCAACCGCCGCTACCTCCTCGACAAGCTGGGGGTTGGCACGCTCTGAGAACCGCCGTGTTTACGCTCCGACCAGGCACTGGTCTGCTCGATCGGGTTGTCCGGGGCGTGGTATAATGCGGACACCTGAGGTTACCCCGCATCTCGGGAGGAGTACCCCATGAGGGTTGGTTTTATCGGGCTGGGCAAGATGGGGCGGCCAATGACCCGGCGTCTGCTCGGCGCGGGCTTTGTAGTAACCGTCCATAATCGGAGCCGGGCCGCGGTCGATGAACTGGTCAAGGAAGGTGCCCACCCGGCCGCATCGCCTGCAGAGGTAGCGCGGGCCGCCGATATCGTCCTGACCTGCCTGACCAACACCCGATCGGTCGAAGAGGTCTACTTCGGGCCGGACGGGTTGATCGAGGCAGTCCGGCCGGGCCAGATCCTGGTTGATCACGGCACGGTGAGCCCTACCACGAGCCGGCGGTGTGCCGAGGCGGCTCGCGCACGGGGAGCGGATTTCCTCGATGCCCCCGTCAGCGGCGGCCCGGCCGGTGCCCAGGCCGGCACGCTGACGATCATGGTTGGCGGGAACGAGGCCACCTTCGAGCGCGCCCGGCCGGTCTTCGAGGCGATGGGCAAGAATGTTCGCCTGGTCGGGCCGACCGGCGCCGGCAGTACGATCAAACTCGCCAACCAGCTCCTGGTAGGCATTCACGCGGCTGCTGCGGCCGAAGCGATGGTCCTGGGTGTCAAAGCCGGTGCCGACCCATCGGTGATGCTGGATATCCTGCGCACCAGCTTCGGGAGCAGTGCGATGCTCACGCGGAACGTGCCGATGATGCTCGAGCGGAACTTCACCGCCGGCACCTCGATTAACGTGGTCCTCAAGGACCTCGGCCTGATCGACGAGCTGAGCGACGAACTGAACGTGCGTCTTCTCCTGGGCGGCATCGCCCGCCAGATCTTCCGAGAGGCGCGGGCACTTGGTATGGGGGACGATGATATGGCCGGCCTCGTGCGCGTGCTGGAGCGTGAGGCTGGCATCGAGGTTCGCTCCGCGAGCGTGCCCCACGCCTGAGCACCGCGCGGGCGATCGGACGGCGCTGGAAGAGAAGCAGTGGTAGCCACAGCATCAATCTGCTACGAGGTCAATGCGAGCTATTTGCCGGGGCCTCTGCCCTGGGATGAGCGGCTTCGGCGGATCGCCGATGCAGGTTTCACCACCGTAGAAATCCTCTTTCCCCAGCGCGAGAACCTGGATCAGCTCGAGGCCCTCCTTCGTCGGTACGGGCTGCGCCTTGCCCTGATCGATACCGAGGCAGACCCTGAATATCCGCGCGGCCACCTTGCCGTGCCGGAGGCGGAGGAGCGGTTCTGGTACCGCCTCGATGAGGCGATGGCTATCTGCCGCCGCCTGGGCGCACGGCGGATCAATGTCCTGGCCGGACGGCGCGTTCCCGGTACCTCGCGCGAGGAGCAGTTCGAGGTGGCCGTACGCCGTCTGCGAGCGGCGGGAACGCGTGCGGCAGATGCGGGGATCATGCTCCTCATTGAGGCGCTGAACGAGCGTGATAACCCGGGTTACTTCATCACGCGCTCGGCAGAGGGCATAGCCCTGATTGACGCGGTCGGGTTGCCCAACGTGCGCTTCCAGCACGACTTCTATCACCTGCAGGTCATGGAGGGGAATCTAATCGAGACCTTTCGGGCAAACGTGGCCCGAATCGGTCATATCCAGGTCGCCGATGCGCCGGGGCGGGTGATGCCTGGCCTCGGCGAGATCAACCTGGTCAATGTCCTGCGGGCGGTTGAGGAATCGGGCTACACCGGCTACATCGGGCTGGAGTATCACCCGCCGCCCGGTCACACAGATCCGTTCGGCTGGCTCCCCGTCGAGAAGCGGGGACGGGTTCTGCGCGAGTAGCGCGGCAGAGGATGCCGGACAGCACCGACGAGCGACGGCTCGCCTGGGCCTGGCAGCGGGGGCTCGCAGGCCCGCTCATCACGACGGATGGACGCCATCTCCAGATCGTCTTTCGCGGCCGTTGCCCGGGCGGCGCGGGCCCGGATGTGCGGGGAGCCCTCCTGGCCTTTGACGACGGGACCCTGCGGGAGGGAGATGTTGAGTTCCACCGGCGGTCAAGCGACTGGTTCGTCCATGGCCACGACCGCGATCCTCGCTACCGGGGCGTTATTCTGCACGTCGTGCTCGCCGCCGACGGTCCAGCACCGCTGGACCCTACGGGACAGCCGATCCCCACGCTGGTGATCCCGCCCCCTCGGCTGGAGGCGGCCGACCCCAATACAACCGCGGCCGCGCGATGCCACGAACTGGCCCGCCAGCTCCCGACTGCAGTGCTGGGTGCCCTCCTGGACGACCTCGGCGATCGCCGCCTGATCCAGCGTGCGGCGCGAGTCGAGGCAGAGCTGACACGACTGCCGCCGGATCAGGTTGCCTACGAGTTTCTCCTCGATGCGCTCGGCTTTAGCCGCAATCGGTCTGCCTTCGCGCGGCTGGCCCAGGCGGTGCCAGCAGGCCTTCTGACCGCATTGATGGGACGGAGACCGCCTGCTGATGCGCGCGACCTGGGGCGCGCTATCCTCCTCGGCGCCGCCGGCCTGCTCCCGTCCGAGCGACCGGGGACGTGGACAGGATGGGAAGATCAGCTGGAGGCCAATAACCTGGAGGCGATCTGGGCACTGTACCGTCAGGAGTGGCAGGGGGTGGGGTTGAGCGCATCCGACTGGGCCTTTGCAGGGGTTCGACCAGCAAACTATCCCCCACGGCGCATCGTGGCCGCGGCTTACCTGATGGAGCGCCACCGGGATCGCGGGCTGGACCAGGCATTCCTCACGCCCCTGCGCGCATGCGGCCGCGCGATCACCGCGATCGAAACCGTGATCACCGTGGAAGATCCCGGAGGGTACTGGGCGAGCCATGCCGACTTCGGGCGTCCCCTGCCCGGCGGACCCGCGGCCCTTCTCGGACGCGATCGGGCTCGCGAGATCGTCATCAACGTCGTTCTCCCATTCGCCCTGGCCTGGGCAGCCGGGGACGGTGATCGAGAACTCGCCGGAGTGGTCTGGGACATCTTCCGCAGAGCACCCCGATCCGGCGGCTACGGGCTCACCGCGCGGCTGATCACGGAGCTGGGTCTTCCGCAGGGCATCCTCTCGACCGCACGGCGGCAGCAGGGCCTGCTGCATCTCCTCCGGACGTACTGTGAAGGTGCGGGCGGCGCGTCCTGTCCCGTGGCCCAGACCGCCCGGCCAGGATATGTGCGCAGGCAGGCGTCCGACTGACGCCAGCGGCTGGTGAGCAGCCGGCAGGGCCGGGCGGTGTCGTCGAGCCAACCTGCCCTGCTCCCGTTCCAGACCGGCTTCACGTCTTCCTCACGCCTCCTGGATCGAGACCTCGCCCGCGCGAATAATCACCTGCGAACCATCCGGGGCGCGTACGATGAGTGCGCCGTCGTCAGTCACGCCCTCGGCAATGAGCAGGATATCTTCCGTGTCATCACGCCGCAGGCGGACCGGTCGGCCGAGAGTGCCCAGGCGATTGCGCCACTCGTCGGCAATGGCCGCGGCACGCCCGTCGCACAGGAGGCTGTAGCGTGCATCCAGGTGGCGTAGAAGAGCGCGTGCAAGATGATTCCGGTTGAGGCGGTGCCCCACTGCCGCCTGGAGGCTGTCGGCCCCGGGGATCGCGGCCAGCATTCTGCGCGGCAGATTCACATTGATACCGATCCCCACAACCGCGTACTCGACCTGCTCACCAAGGATGCTCGTCTCGACCAGGATGCCGCCGATCTTGCCGCGGGGGCCGATCAGATCGTTTGGCCACTTGAGGCGAATCGGCAGGCCGGATAGCTCGCTGGTCGCCGCGGCCGCGGCAGTGGCGGCCAGCATAGTGAGGAGGAAAAGCGAGGACGGAGGCACCGGGGGACGGAGCAGCACCGATCCAAGCAGACAGCGCCCCACTGGAGCAACCCAGCGATGCCCGGCCTGGCCGCGCCCGGCGGTCTGCTCCTCGGCGAAGGCCGCGAGCCCCTCGGCCGCACCTTCTCGCGCGGCCGCCGCAATCCAGTCATTGGTGGACCCGACCGTCTGAAGACAGACGACGCGACTCCCGATGGTCCGCGTCCGGAGATCCCGGCTGATCGCCCGTTCAGACAGGGGAAGATAGCTTGCCATGCTCTCAACCACGCCCCGGCAGGCCCGTATGACCTGCTGATTCTAATCAGCCCGTCTTCACCCTGGCAGACCGCGCCGAGACCAGGAAAATGGCGGCGCCGGGGAGAAGATCTCCCCGGCGCCAGGTTGCCAAGCAGGTGCGCGCATACCAGGACTCTGGAAGGGCGCGCAATCAGCTTAGCTGATCCCACCCTCCAGCGTGCACTGGACACCCGAGCTCGGACAACGCGTACTATCCATCTGCACACCACCTCCTTCCATACCCAAGGCGACTGTACCATGAGGAGCGATGGACTGTCAATGAGAGGCAGGCGAGGAGCAGGCGGCCGGAGAGCGTTCTTGCGTGGCCAGTCGGACAATCCTATAATGGGCTGAGCGGCTGGTGGGGTGACCGGACATGGCGCGCGTGCTGCTGGTGGAGGACGACGAGACCATTCAGCGCATGGTATTCTTTGCGCTTCGCCAAGGCGGAGGGATCGAGGTCGATCTGGCCTCGTCTGGAACGGCGGCGCTGACGCTGTATCAGCAGACGCGGCCAGATCTGGTCATCCTGGACCTCCTGCTCCCCGATATGGATGGCTTCGAGGTCTGCCGTTCCATCCGCCGACTGGGCCCTACCCCCATCCTCATGCTAACCGCGCTGGCCCAGGAGAACCACGTCCTGCACGGCTTCGAGCTGGGCGCCGATGATTACCTGACCAAGCCTTTTAGCGTCCGGGTCCTCCTTGCCCGGGTAGATGCCCTCCTTCGACGGAGCGGTCAGCGCCCGGCTGAGACGGGGGAGATGATCGCAGTCGGCGACCTGATCATTGACCTGCGGCGGATCGAGGTTCGTCGCAATGGCGAGCCGATTGACCTGACGCCGACCGAGTTCCGCATCTTCAGTGTTCTTGCCCGAAACGCCGGGCGGGTAGTTAGCGCGGTCGATCTCCTGCGAGAGATCCAGGATGCGCCGTACAACGAGCGGGAGGCCCAGGAGATCGTGAAGGTCCACATTCGCCACCTGCGCCACAAGATCGAACCGGATAAGGATCGACCGCGGTACATTCGGACAGTGCGGGGCTTCGGGTACATGCTGGATGACCCGACGCGAGATCGTTCCCCAAACCTTAACCAGGACCTCCCCAATCCTTAACCGACGTCGAAACCCCGGACCGTTATACTGGCAAGGGGATGTTTACAATCCTCATCCTGGTATGAGGATGGGGTCGAGGGGGGGTCATGAGGCGAATAGGCT
>JADGGD010000116.1 GCA_019690095.1 Chloroflexota bacterium | reverse complement strand
GCCGCCACAGCCGATCACCGCCATGCTCGCGCCGGGCTCCACCCGCGCCGTGTTGATCACCGCGCCCACACCGGTCATGACCGCACAGCCGATGATCGCCGCTTTCTCGAGGGGCACCGATGGATCAATTTTCACCAGCCCCTCCCGCGGCAGGACCGTGCGCTCGGCAAACGAGGAGACCCCGGCGAAGTGGCGAATCTCCTGGTCACCCTTGCGAAACCGGCTTGTGCCATCGGCGAGATGGCCTGACCAGCGGATGCCCGCGCCGAGCTCGCACAGGGCCGGACGCCCGGAGAGGCAGTAGAAGCATCGACCGCAACTGGCCCGCCAGAGGAAGATCACGTGATCCCCTGGTTGGAAGTCGGTCACATCGTCACCCACCCTCTCCACGACCCCTGCTCCCTCATGGCCGAGGACGACCGGTAGCGGCGCTGGCAGGTCCCCGTTCAGGATGTGGAGATCGCTGTGGCATACCCCACCTGCGGCGACGCGGACCATCACCTCGCCGCGCCGGGGATTGTCGACCGACAGCTCCTCCACCTGGAGCGGCTGACCCGCGGCGTAGAGCACCGCTGCTTTCATTATTCCTGACCCTCCTGCGCGATCTCCGGCGGCGGGTGCGGCGCCGGAGGCATCTCCGACACTGCTCGTCGAGCACGCACTAGCTTACACCATCGAGCGGCGCCATGGTACAATAGCCGTGCGACGAGGGCGATGGGAGCCGGTTATTGCGTCTCGGTATTGTAGTCTTTCCCGGTTCAAACTGCGAAGCAGATACATACTATGTTCTCGAGCAGGTGCTCCAGATTCCAGCTGTTTATATCTGGCATACCGAGACGCGCCTTCCAGCGGTCGACGGCGTGATCCTGCCGGGAGGCTTCTCCTACGGCGATTACCTCCGGGCCGGGGCGATCGCCCGCTTCTCTCCGATTATGGAGGCAGTCCGCGCCTTCGCAGCAGAGGGTGGGCTGGTCCTCGGCATCTGCAACGGTTTCCAGATCCTCTGTGAGGCGGGCCTGCTGCCGGGTGCACTTCTTCCCAATGAGTGCCTCGAGTTCCGCTGTGAATGGACGTACCTGCGGGTGGAGCAGACTGACACCCCCTTTACCTGTGCTGCTCGAGCCGGGCAGGTCCTTCGCATGCCGATTGCCCACGGCGAGGGGCGGTACTATGCCGATGCGGGAACCCTCCAGCGCCTTGAGGCGCGCCGACAGGTGATCCTGCGCTACTGCGCGCCGGATGGCTCCCTGGACCCGCGCTTCAACCCGAATGGCTCGCTTGGCGCTATCGCGGGCATCTGTAACGAGGGCCGCAATGTCTTCGGGTTAATGCCCCATCCGGAGCGGTGCTGCGAGATGGAACTGGGCGGGACCGACGGGCAGATCATCTTCCAGTCGATTATGCGGTCGCGAGGAGCGACCAACTCGACGGTGGCAGGGGCCTCGCGTGGTTGAGACACTGAAGGTCGATCAAGCTACGCTCGATGCGATCGCGCTGGACCTTGACGAGTATCGCCTCATTATTGACCGCCTCGGGCGGCTTCCGAATGAGCTCGAGCTCGGCATGTTCGGCGCCATATGGAGCGAACACTGTGGCTATAAGAACTCACGCCCCCTGCTCCGCCTGCTTCCGACGCAGGGACCGCGCGTCCTCCAGGGGCCGGGTGAGAATGCCGGCGTCGTCGATATCGGCGACGGCCTGGCCATCGTCATGAAGATCGAGAGCCACAACCACCCGAGTGCTGTGGAGCCCTTCCAGGGGGCAGCGACCGGCGTTGGCGGCATCATTCGCGACATCTTTACCATGGGGGCCCGGCCGATCGCAATTCTGGACTCCCTCCGGTTCGGCCCGCCATCTGATCCCCGGTCCCGGTACCTGCTCAATGGGGTGATCGGGGGAATTGCCCACTACGGCAACTCGATCGGCGTGCCCACAGTGGGCGGAGAGATCGGTTTCGCCGAGGCATACCGCGAGAATCCGCTGGTTAATGCGATGGCGGTTGGGGTCATCGCGGCCGATCAGATCGTGCGGGCGCGGGCGACCGGTCCTGGCAATCTGCTTCTGCTCGTGGGGGCGGATACCGGCCGGGATGGCATCCATGGCTGTTCGGGGCTGGCCTCGCGCGAACTTGGTGAGGCCGCCGAGGACCAGCGGCCGACGGTGCAGGTGGGAAATCCCTTCCTGGAGAAGCTCCTGATCGAGGCGTGTCTGGAGCTCCACCGGTCTGGCCAGATCGTAGCGATGCAGGATCTTGGGGCGGCCGGCATCACCAGTGCGGTCGTCGAGGCGGCGAGCAAGGGGGGGAGCGGCGTCGAGATCGATGTCCAGAAGGTCAGCCGCCGGGAGGCCGGCATGACCCCCTACGAGGTGATGCTCTCGGAGTCGCAGGAGCGCATGCTCATCGTCGTTCGGCCGGACGCGGTCGATGACGTCCGCCGCCTCTTCGCACGGTGGGATCTGCATGCGGATGTGATCGGGGTTGTCACCGATGATGGCATTGTTCGGGTCCGGGATGGTTCTACGGTCGTCGCCGAGGTGCCGGTCCGGGTGCTCGCTGAGGCGCCCACCTACCGTCGGCAGGGAGTGCGGCCGCCCTGGCTGGACCGGGAGCCCGAGCCAGTTCCCCCGGATCCCGCGGACCCTGGACAAGCCCTGCTTCGCCTCCTGAGGTTTCCGGATATTGCGAGCAAAGCCGCGGTCTTTCGGCGCTACGACTGGTCGGTTCAGACGAATACCCTGCTTGGGCCAGGACAGGCCGATGCGGCGGTGCTCCGGATCAAAGGGACGCGCCGGGCGATCGCCCTGGCGACGGACGGGAACGGGCGCTACTCTTATCTGGATCCGTTCCGGGGCGGGGCGATTGCGGTTGCCGAGGCGGCCCGGAACGTGGTCTGCACAGGCGGCGAGCCTGTCGCCGCGACTGACTGCCTGAATCTCGGGAACCCGGAGAAGCCGGAGATTTACTACCAGCTGGAGCAGGTGATCCGCGGCATCGCGGAGGCCTGCCGCGCCCTGGATACGCCTGTTGTCAGTGGCAATGTCAGCCTCTACAACGAGTCAAACGGGCGGGCGATCTACCCAACGCCGGTCATTGGCATGCTCGGCGTCCTCGATGAGGCGCGGTGGCGGACCGGGGCGGCGTTTCGGGCTGAGGGCGACCTGGTGGTGCTCCTGGGGTCGGACGAAGGGTGCGGGCTGGGCGCCAGCGCCTACCTTGCCGAGAGGGGTATTGTCACCGGGCCGGTGCCGCCGCTCGATCTGGAGCGTGAGAGGGCAGTCCAGAAGGTCTGCCTGGCCGGGATTCGCCGGGGGATCGTCCGGTCGGCACACGATTGCAGTGACGGTGGGATCGGCGTCGCGCTGGCCGAGAGCTGTATCCTGGGGGGAATCGGCTTCGTGGGGGATGCGCCGAGCGACGCGGAGCCATTTCGCTGGCTCTTCAACGAGGCTCAGTCGCGCATCCTGGTCAGCGTGCGACCGGAGGATCGTGAGGAGATGGAGCGGCTGGCACGGGAAGCCGGTGTCCCGTGCACGGTGCTTGGTCGGGTCAGCGGGGAGCGCCTGGTCATCCGGGGCTGGCTGGACATCGCGCTCGACGACGCGCGTCGGGCGTGGGCGAGCATGGACCCGGTGGCCTGACGCGGCAGGCGGATGCACGCCGGGACGGGAGCGATGGGGGTGGTATGAGCGACCACGAGCGCGACGATCTGCATCGGCTGTGTCGTGAGGAGTGTGGGGTTTTCGGCATCTACGGGCCGGGGGAGGATGTGGCACGCATTACCTTCTTCGGTCTGTATGCGCTTCAGCACCGCGGACAGGAGAGCGCCGGGATCGTCACGGCCGACGGCGAGCGCCTGACGGCGCATACGCGGATGGGGCTGGTGGCCCAGGTGTTTACCGAAGAGGACCTGCTGGGTCTGCGAGGGCACATCGCGATTGGCCACACCCGCTACTCGACGACCGGCGCGTCAAAGATCTACAATGCTCAACCCATCGTCGTGCGGAGCCCCTCCTGCGAGGTGGCCGTGGCCCACAACGGCAACCTGGTCAACGCGGAGACGCTCCGGGAGGAGCTGATCGAGCAGGGGGTGCAGTTCCGGACGGCAACTGATACCGAGGTCATCGCCCGTCTGTTCTGCGAAGGGCCGGGCCACGATGTGCTCGACCGGATCCGTCGGGCGATGCCCCGCCTGCAGGGTGCGTACAGCCTGGCGGTGGCAACGCCCGATCAGCTTTTTGCCGTCCGCGATCCCCTGGGGGTCCGCCCGCTCTGTCTTGGCCGCCTGAATGCTGCCTGGATTGTCGCCTCGGAGTCGTGCGCACTGGCGACTGTCGGTGCCCAGTACATTCGGGAGATCGAGCCGGGGGAGATCGTTCAGATCGATGAGCATGGGGTTGAGAGCATCCAGGCAGTCGTCTCGCCCCAGCGCGCGATGTGCCTTTTCGAGTACGTGTACTTCGCCAGGCCGGACAGCGTGATCAATAACCGCCTGGTCTATCTGGCGCGCCAGGAGATGGGGCGCGAGCTGGCACGCGAGCACCCGGCCGATGCCGATATCGTCATCGGCGTACCGGACTCGGCCACGCCAGGGGCGATCGGCTATGCCGAGGAAGCCGGTCTCCCATATCGTGAGGCGCTGGTGAAGAATCGGTACATCGGGCGGACTTTTATCCAGCCGGACCAGCGGATCCGGGAGATCGGCATTCAGCTGAAGCTAAATCCCCTGCCGGAGGTACTGGCGGGGAAGCGTGTCGTCGTCGTAGACGACTCGATCGTTCGGGGCAACACCACGCGGCCGATCGTTCGTCTGTTGCGCGATGCTGGAGCGGCCGAGGTGCACGTGCGGATCCTGGCGCCGCCGATTGCCCATCCGTGCTACCTGGGGGTGGACATGGCACGCCGCGCCGAGCTGATCGCGGCGCGCATGACCGTCCCGGAGATCTGTGCCCACATCGGGGCGGACTCGCTGGGCTATCTGAGCCTGGAGGGCCTGATCCGCGCAGTTCGGGTCTCCGGGGCAGGCCTTTGCCAGGGGTGTTTTACCGGCCAGTATCCCGTTCCGGTCCAGCTCGACCTTGATAAGTTTGCCTTCGAACGGAGCCGCAATGAGGATCGATCGGCCGCGGGACGGACAGCGAGGGCCGGTGCATGACCACGACCACCCGTGATGCGGACGCACCGATCCATCCACGCGCACCGGCTGCCTACCTGCGCGTTGGTGTCCTGGCGTCTGGGCGTGGAACAAACCTTCAGGCACTGCTCGATCGATCGTGCGACCCGGACTTCCCCGCTCGGGTTGTAGCAGTGGTGAGCGACCGCCCGGAGGCGGCCGCGCTCGAGCGTGGCCGCCGGGCGGGCGTCCCCGTGGCTTCCTTCCCCCGGCGTGCATTCCGCTCGCGCACTGAGCAGGAGGAAGCCATTGTCTCCTTCCTCCGTGAGCAGAGGGTCGAGCTGGTAGTCCTGGCTGGGTACGTGCCGATCCTCGGTCCGACCATGCTGAACGCCTTCCCCGAGCGGATCATCAATATCCACCCGTCCCTCCTTCCCGCCTTCGGTGGCACGCTCCATGCCCAGGCTGAAGCCCTCCGGTACGGGGTCAAGATCAGCGGCTGTACAGTGCACCTGGTGACCAGTGAGGTTGATGCGGGGCCGATCATCCTCCAGCGGGCGGTGCCAGTTCACGAGGACGATACCGAAGAGACCCTGGCGGAGCGGATCCTGGCGGAGGAGCACATCGCGCTCCCCGAGGCCGTGCGCCTGATCGCCGAGGGGCGGGTGGTCGTGGAGGGCCGCCGCGTCCGCATTCTCCCGGCGAAAGAAGTCTAGCCTGTTTTGGGACTTGACGCCGGTCGAGCGTGGTGCCATGATAAGTACAGAAATGAACTTGGACTTGCGGTTTCAGGGGGCGGCCCTCAGTGGAGCTCAAGGAAGTTCTCCGGCAGGTTCCCGGGCTGAACAAGCGGCTGATCTATTATCTGGAAAGCCAGGGCTTCACCCGTCCTCGCCTTCTCCGAAAGGAGCGGATCAGCCGCCGGGATTATTCGGTCGAGGACCTGCACCGCCTCAAGCGTTTCTGGCGGTACTACCAGCGGGGCTTCTCTGTCCGCAGTGCTATTGAGGCAACCCTGGCCGCAGAGCGGTCTGCGGTGATCGCGTTCCTGCCGGTCCCGGTGCGGGACTGGCGTCGGGTGCTGGATCTGCTGCGGCAGTTTGAGAACGTCAGCGAGGCGGCGGTTGTCTATGGTGAGACCGGTGATCTTCTTGTTCGCCTGGGCGCCGTGGACGAGCGCGATGCCTATGACGTGCTCGACCGCGTCTTCGAGGCAGCCGGCGTGCCCGGGATGCCGCGTCTCTGGCGGGTGGCGGAATCGGTCCGGTTTGTCGAAGGGCAGGCTGCCGGCACGGCACCGGGGGAGGCGAGAATGCTGGCATACGTTCTGATCAAGGCGCCGCCCAAGCAGGTGGGAAGCGTGATCGAAGAATTGCGCAGGTTTCCAGGGGTAGTCGAGGCGTGCGCCCTCTACGGCGAGAGCGATGCAATTGTGAAGATTCAGGTATCGTCGCAGGACGAGCTTGATGACCTGGTGATGAATCGGATCCATGGACTGCCCGCGGTGGAGTCGACCCGGACGTTTATCGCGGTCGGCGGCATGCACTGGGAGCGGCCGCCGGGCGAACACGGAGGTTAGCAATGTACCTAGCGCGTACGACACCACTCGCGAGGCTGCGAGCGTACGAGCGCGAGCTCACGGATCTCTATCTGGAGGCGCTCCGCCTCCGTGACCTCGGAGCGGCCCGCCGCCTGTACGGTCTCCGGTGGCGGGTCCGGCGGGCGATCCGGCTCCGCGAGGAATGGGGGGATGCGCCGATCCCCGGCTGGATGGCCAGGGTCGCCTGACCGCTTAGCGATCGTTGGACGACCGGGGGGAGCGGGGCCGGGTCGATTCAAGGGCGATAAAAAGCGCACCGGCCAGACCGGCGACGAACCCGAGATCAGTTGTGATGGCGTGGGCGAAGCTGTCAGGGGTAGCGAGTACCCCGATGAACCGTCCAACCACAGCACCGAGGAGGGCACCGATGCCGCTCCAGAGGATGACCCGCGGCGCATAGACCCGGACTGTTTCGTATAGCCGGCGCCGCTCGGCATCGCAGACCGGACAGTAGGGCCGCTGTCCACCGGGCAGGTGGGTGTAATCCGCGATCGCGTGCCGCCGGCACAGCGCCTGCCCGCACCTGGCGCAGTGGGTTACCGCGGTCTCCGCGCACTGGGCAATCGTGCAGAGTTCCTGCATCTCCACCGTGCTGTCCCCCGGCAGACCCAGTATACCACCACTGTCCATGATGAACGAGCATCCGAGGGCCTTCTCAGACCTCAGGTTGACAGGTTGATTGGCCGCGACTAGAATCCTGGCGCCGGTCACCTTGACGGAAAAAGTAGTGCGAGCCGTAATCATACGGCGCAAGGGTATGATCTCGGGTTCGAGGCCCAATCACGGTAGAGTAGAAGGGAACAATGCTGAAGGTTGGACTGATCGGGTGCGGGGACATCGCCCGGGTGCATGCCGCGGGCTGGCTGAGCCTCCGGGAGAAGGCGGTGGTGACTGCCGTGTCTGATGTCGTTGAGGACGCGGCGCGGGCGATGGCCCAACGCCTTGGTGGTGAGGCCGCGGTCTTCACCGATTTCCACCGGTTGATCGCCGAGGCCGATGTTGATGCGATCGATATCTGCCTGCCCCACCACCTTCATCGTGAGGCGATCGTGGCTGGGGCGCGGGCGGGTAAGCACGTGATCTGCGAGAAACCCCTGTGCCTCAACCTGGCAGAGGCTGAGGAGATCGCGGCAGCGGTCCGGGCGGGCGGCATAACCATGATGTGTGCCCACAATCAGCTCTTTGATCCGGCGGTGCAGCGCGCCCGAGAGATGCTGGCCGATGGAGCCCTGGGGAACATCTTCTTTGTCCGGACGTGCGACTGTTTCCGGCACACCAAGCCGCTGTCTGAGTGGGGCTGGCGCGCCGTTGCCAGCACGATGGGCGGGGGATGTCTCATTGATACGGGCTATCACCCTTCCTATTTGCTCCTCAATCTCGCCGGTCAGGAGCCCGTTGAGGTCTCGGCAGTCTCCGGACGGTATCACATCAGCACGCTCGAAGGCGAGGACAGCGCGCTGATGATTGTGAAGTTTGCCAACGGAGCGATGGGCGAGGTGCTGACCAGCTGGGCCTGGGACTGGCCGGAGGGGGCCTGGCAGTTCCACATCATCGGCGAAAAGGGGCAGTTGTTCGGGCGTGGACGCCGTCTCTTCTTCAAGCCGATTGGCTGGCAGCCGGCATCGCTCGAGCTGCCGGAGCGGAACAGCTTCGCCGCCGAGCTGGAGCATTTCGTGGACTGCATCGCCACCGGGACCCAGCCGCTGAACACTCACATCCACGGCACTCGGGTGCTCCGCTTGATCCTCGGGGCGTACGAGTCGATGCGCGAGCGCAAGGTCGTTTCCCTGACCTGATGTCCCCGGGCCGCGCTGGATTGATGGCGCGGAGCGAGAAGGCATACTGGTTGTGCCTTCGGCTGGAATACCTGTAGCAAGGGGGGAGCGGTCCGGCGTATCGGGCGCATGTTCTCACCCGGGGGCGGCCCGCGGTGGATGCAGTGGTCGGGCAGTTCCTATCGATAGAAAACACGGTGTCAGCGTCGACCTTCTGACAGGCGAGAGCGAACCATCGGGCCGGGATCAGGGAGCGATCTTGGCCCGATGTGTGCCAGATATGGGGCTTTCGGCCCGGTCGCTGATGATCGCTTCTGCCTCAGCAGTGGTCGGGGTCTTCTCTCGGCCTCTGAATTGTCGGTCCAGCAGGCAAAGGGGTGTACGGTCGTTTTTGGTTCACTGGAAGCGTTCCCTGACGAGAGGATCAGCGAAAGATCCTATGGAAATGAGAATGCGGGCGCTCGCTTGCTGCTTCCAAGGTCTTGACGCATCATGAGTCGTGATGGTAGAATAATTCGCACGGGCGGTTAGCTCAGCTGGTTAGAGCGCCACGTTGACATCGTGGAGGTCACTGGTTCGAGTCCAGTATCGCCCACCGGGGACACCGCCCCCCCCCCACAACGCGCCGGGCGGGTGGCGTGAGCCGGGGGGGGGCCCC
>JADGGD010000115.1 GCA_019690095.1 Chloroflexota bacterium | reverse complement strand
GAACGTCTCGTGGTACGCCCGCACGACGTGATCGGCGGCCGCCTTGGAGGCGTTGTAGGGCGTCCGCGGGCGGTAGGGGCTGTCCTCCCGGAAGGCCTCGGGACTGTCGAGCGCAAGATCGCCGTAGACCTCGCAGGTCGAGACGTGGTGGAATCGCCCGATCCCCCGGCGGCGGCAGGCATCGAGGAGCGCCTGCGTTCCGAGGACGTTGGTCCGCAGGAAGGCCTCTGGATCGAGGATCGCCCGGCTGTTGTGAGATTCGGCGGCAAAGTTCACGATGATATCCACGCGGTGCTCGTCGAGGAGGTGCTCCACCAGCTCCCGGTTCCGGATATCGCCGCGCACGAAGGTATAGCGTGCCTGCTGATCTGGCGGCAGGCCGTCCAGGTTCGCCAGGTTCCCCGCATAGGTCAGGGCGTCGAGATTGACCACCCGATCAGACGGGTGACGCTCGAGCCAGAGACGGATGAAGTTGGAGCCGATAAAGCCGGCCCCACCGGTCACCAGAATGCACTGCCCTCCCATCGCTCTCTGCCCTTCCTTTCCCGGGAAGGCTTGCCCTTCCTTCTGGCACCTTCCCTCTTTCTGGCACCTTCCCTCCTTTACGCCTGGAGACTTTCCCCTCTCCCACGGGCTAGCCCGCCCGCCAGAACGCCCAGAAGGGACGCGGCTTCGGGAGGACCGGCGGGGGAAG
The DNA here is from genome assembly GCA_019690095.1 of Chloroflexota bacterium. Lineage (GTDB taxonomy): Bacteria > Chloroflexota > UBA6077 > FW602-bin22 > CADDYW01 > JADGGD01. The sequence goes on along the minus strand of JADGGD010000115.1, from coordinate 8,488 downwards.
GTCAACCCGCTCGTCGTTGATGATCGCCCGGGGAACATCCTCGACCAGCGCCCGGGCCCGCTCCTCACCGACAAGCTCCGCTGCCCGGGCCCGCGCCCGGCTCAGCACCGGCGCCCGGCGTTCGGGGCCGTGGGAATCCGACGCGATCAGGTGCGCCAGTCCACGCGTCAGCAGGTCCTCGCTCGCTCGCCGGGTCCGGGGACCGAACTCCCCGAGGAGACTGCTCGCCGTCACCTGCACCAGGACCCCCCGCTCCACCTGTCGGGCCAGCCCTCGCAGATCCTGCTGGATAAAACGGTAGCGCTCGGCGTGCGCCACAACCGGGATAACCCCGCGCACCTGGAGCTCGAAGATCACCTGATCGCTGTACGGCGGGTACTCAGCAAGCGGCCATTCGATCAGGAGATACCGGCTGCCGTTGATGGTCAGGGCCAGTCCTGTCTCCAGCTGCTCGGGAAGGTCGGGCGCGATGTAGGACTCGCCGCCCAGCAGCAGGCGGACTGCGATCCCCTCGCACTGGCAGGCCCGACGCACCTCCTCCAGCCGCCGCTCGGCATCTGCGCGGTCCGCGCGGTAACTCCACGGGTTCCGATGCGGGGTCGCGACGATCGTCGTGACCCCATCCGCGGCCGCAAGCCGTGCCATCGCCACCGCCTCGGCGAGTGTCCCGGCCCCGTCATCGACCCCCGGCAGGAGGTGGGTATGCAGATCGATCACCGCGCCCGCTAGCCGTAATACCGGTAGAGACTGCCGTCGAACTTCACATTGTTAAGGACGACGCCGAGCACCTTGGCATTCACCATCGCCAGGAGCTGCTTGGCCCGGACCACGTGATCGCGCTTGGTGCGGCCCACGCTCACGACCAGGAGGACCCCATCGACCTTGGCGGCGAGCACTGCCGCATCGGTCGCGGCGATCGTCGGCGGCGAGTCGAAGAGCACGACCTCGGCGGCCCCGCGGAGCGACTCGATGATCCGCTCCATCCGCTGCGAGCCCAGCAGCTCGGCCGGGTTGGGCGGCAGGGGACCGCTCGGGAGCAGACGGAGGTGGGGAACGCTGGTCGGGACGACCACCTCATCCAGCGCCTTCCCCTCGCGGATCAGCACGGTCAGCCCGCTCTCGTTCGAGACGCCGAAGAGGCGGTGCAGGGAGGGACGGCGCAGGTCGCAGTCGACCGCCAGCACCTCCCGGCCGGTTTCGGCGAACGTCACCGCCAGGTTGGCCACCGTCGTGGACTTCCCGTCCTCCGGGCTGGCGCTGGTGACCAGGAGTGTCTGCACCGGCCGGTCCAGGCTGTAGAACTGGATGTTCGTGCGAAGGGTCCGGTAGGCCTCGGAGACCGGCGAGCGTGGATGCACAACCGTTTCAAGCTGAACACTGCCATCGGTGATCATCGGTGACCTTCTGTCGCTCCAACCCTGGCTTTTCCGTTCGGCACCGGTGCGGATGAGATGGTCGCCACTGGAATCGACCCGACCAGGGGCAGTCCGATATACCGCTCAACATCGGCGGGCGTCTTGAGGGTATCATCGAGATAGTCGAGGAGAAAGGCGAGCAGCGCGCCGACGATCAGCCCCAGCACCCCCGCCGCGGCGACGTACTGCTTGGTCTTCGGGAAGAAGAGCTCGCCCGGCAGGGGCTTGTCGAGCATCGCGATCTCGATGCGGTCCTGGGGGTCAAGCGGGGCCATGTCGGCCTGATGCTTCTCGATGAACAGCTTCGCCCAGGTCAGAGCGATGTCGCTGGCCCGGTTCGGGTCGGAGTCGTCGACCGTGATATCAAGCAGATAGCCGTTTGTGACAGCACTCACCCGGACCCGCGAGAGCAGGCGATCAACCGGGAGGTCCAGCTTGAGGGCATCGTCAACCTTACCGGCCAGGTCGCGGGTCAGGAGCTGCTGCTGGTACTGGGTCAGCAGGTTCTCCAGGACGAGGGTAAGACCGTAATCCAGGCGCGACGGGGTCACGGTCAGACGGACCTCAGCCCGGTAGATCGGGGTCTGGAGGCGCGCATAGACGAAGCTGGCTGTGCTCGCGGCAACCGCCACGAGCAGGACCAGCCACCATCGTCGCCGAATGATCAGCCAGTAGTCACGCAACTGCACGGCACGCTCCTGGCGCGGGATCTCTCCTTCCGCTCACGGTTCGTGATCACGATAGCACCAGGGCGAGCGCTCGTCAAACCGGCATCGGAGGGACATCCACCGGGTAGCCGGCCGTGGCGAGATAGCCGGCGATCTCCCCGAGGCTCGCCTTGGTCGGATCGTAGGCGATGGTGATCAGACGGGCCGCTGGATCGGCGGCGAGCAGTTCCACGCCGTTCATCGCGTCCACCGCCGCCCGGACCGCCGCGACATCCTCGCGCGTCCGCATGTTCGGGACAACCCAGATCTGCGTCTCCACCCGCCTCCTCCCCCTCCTTCCTGCGGCGCCTGCGGCAGGTGGCGGTCGCGGCCCGTCTCCTCCTCAGATCAGGCCGAGGTACTCATCAATCTCACGCTGGTACGCGTCGACCGCGACCGCCTCGACCTCATCAAGGGTCACCGGCCGTCCCAGCTTCCCGGACTCGAAGAGCGCGTACACGAGCGCGGTATCCCGCCGCCCCACGAGCCCATCTACCTCCGGCGCACGACCGGTCTGTATGCACTCGGCGAACTCGTGGTACTCGGTGGCCAGGATCTTCGCGTCGATCTCGACAAAGGGGAAGCTGTAGGTCCAGACCCGCTCTCCGCCGAACAGCTGGGCCGCCAGCGGGCTCAGGCGGTAGCTCGGCGCATAGTCGAGGATGCTCTCATCGGCGATCTCCCGGTTCCCGTCGAAGTAAAGCCGCAGGGGGCGGCCGTTGCGGTCGCCGGGCGAGCTGAGCGAGCCCTTGCTGCCGTAAACCTGCCGCACGTGCTGAGGTAGCCCGTGGCCGGCGTGGTGGAAGATCCACTGGCCGATCGCCCCACTCTTGTAGCGGAGGTAGCCGAACATCGCATCCTCGCCGGTCGCCTCGATCCGGTCTGGAATCTGATCGGCCCATTTCGCGTAGAAGCCGCCCGGGCCGCCGGTATTCGTCTTGTAGCGATACTTCTCGTAGAGCCGCGCCTCGCCGTAGGCGCTCTCCACGTCGCCCAGGTAGTACATCAGGATGTCCGCGTTGTGTACCCCCGCGTCGAGGGTCAGCGTGCCGGTGAACTTCTGGTGCCGCCAGGGGGTGATAAAGAGCTGGTTGCCGCCCCCGATCGACGTCTCGATCATCAGCTGGGGAGTGCCGATCGCGCCATCCTGGATCAGGGCCCGAGCCAGCCGATTGATCGGGTCGCGCCGGTAGTTTTCGGCGACCGAGAGAATCCGCCCGGCTTCCCGCGCTGCCTGGAGCACCAGGTTGCAGCCGCGGAGCGTAATCGCCAGCGGCTTCTCGACCATCACGTGCAGACCCGCCCGCAGACACTCCGTGGCAACGCGATGGTGAGAACCGGTATCGGTCGCAACGTCCGCCCCCTGAATCTCCGGCATCGCACGGACCATCTCCGTGATGCTCGAAAACACCCGCGGACGCTTCCCCAGCGCCCGCTCGGCCTCATCCGCGAGGTCCTCGGCGTTCCGCTGGTTGATATCACAAACGGCCACCAGCTCGACGTTGCAGAAGTCGGACCGGTCGAGCGCGGCCAGGCCGGTAAGGTGACGGCGTCCCATCCCGCCGCACCCGACGATCGCGATTGGCGTGCGTGTCATACCTGTCGTCTCCTGGGCGCCTCCGCGCCGCGAAAAGTCAGGGCAATAGTATCACGCCGCCCGCCCGCGCGGCGAATGCCGACTGTTCCACGCACACTGCCAGACGGGTAGTAGAGCGATCCATCGCCCCCACCTGCCCGCGGTCAAACCGCCGAGACACTCTGGAGGATCGCCTGAAGCTCGGCGATCCCCTCGATCAGGCGCGGGCCCGGCCGGCTGAAGTGGCTGTTCGCGTCGACGGGAAAGACCCGTCCCTCGCGCACCGCCCGGAGGCGCTCCCACTCGGCACGCCCGCCCAGCTCGGCGATCGCCGCCGCGGCGCGGGCGCGGTCGTAGCCGCAGGGTGCGACCACGATCAGGTCCGGATCATTTTCCTGGATCTGTTCCCAGTTCACTCGGGACGACGGCTTCCCGCGCAGCGCGGCCTGGAGCGGCACATTGCGCCCTCCCGCGATCTCGACCATCTCGGCAATCCAGTGCCCGCCCGCGAACGGCGGATCCGGCCACTCCAGCACCAGGACAGACCATCGCGGCCCAATCTGCCTCCCGCGTTCCCGGAGCTCGGCCAGACGAGCGCGCAGTGCGGCGACAAGCCGTACCCCCCGCTCGCGCTCCCCAAGTTCGTCGGCGACGACCTGAACTGCCTCGAAGACACCCGCGAGGTCGCGCGGTTCGAGGCTCACAATCGTTGGCTCCCCGCCGTCCTGATGGAGGAGCCGCGCCGCACCCAGCACCTGATCATAGTTCACCGCGCAGACGTCGCAGAGCTCCTGCGTCAGGATGACATCTGGCCGAAGGGCGCGCAGGAGGTCCACGTCCAGGGTATAGAGCGAGCGATGGGCGTGCAGGCTCTGACTCACCAGGCTGTCGATCCGGGCCGGGGGCAGATCCGCAGCGATGCGGCTCCGGGTCAGGCGGGGAAGAGAGCGGACCGACTCGGGCCAGTCGCACTCGTGGGAGACCCCGACGAGCCAGCTCGCGAGCCCGAGTGCACCGACTGTATCGGTCGCCGACGGAAGCAGAGAGACAATGCGCTTCACCGGCCCCCCTACTTCAGGCTCTGGAGGAAATCGACCAGAGCGTTGAGCTCATCCGGGGTCATATTACCACCGTAGGCCGGCATATTGATGCCTCCGTTGAGCACGCGGGTGATGAGCTGCGGACGGCTGAGCCGGGCTCCCACTGTGGTCAGATCGGGTCCGCGGAGGCCGCCCGTACCTGCGACCAGGTGGCAGTTGTGACAGCCCTTGCGCTGGAAGATGATCGCTCCCTGCTGTGCCGACGGGCTCATCCTGGCGGTTACCGCGGCCGGTACCGGTCCCGGATCGAAGTTCGGCGACCACGTGGCGACCTGGCCGGCGCGCACGAGCGCCGCAATCGCGACGGCCGACACGACGACAATACCGACCGCCCATGGGCGGCGGCGCGGGCTTCGCTCTCCTGTGCTCGCGATGAAGGGCAGGATCAGCAGCAGCAGCCCCACCACCAGCGGGAAGCCCAGGATGAAGATGTTCTCGATCGACGGCGGGATCAGGGCGAGCAGGGCGAAGTACCAGAGGAAGTACCAGTCCGGTCGTGGGTCAGCCCGCACGATCGTCGGATCGGCTCGTGCTCCCAGGACAGGCGGTCCGACGACCGCCGCAAGCAGAACGACAACCGCCCCGACGGCCAGGGCAAAGACGACGTCTTTCCAGGCCGCATCCGGGTAGAAGGGGATGCCTTCCTCGAGGATCTTTCGGTACCGCTCTCGATAGGTCGCTGGATCCACCGGCTCGCCGGCCTGCGGCGGCTCGGAGATGCCGAGGTTGATGACCAGGTAGAGATGCGTCCCGATCAGGAGGAACATGAGCGCCGGCAGCAGGAAGACGTGGGTCGCATAGAAGCGGGTGAGCGTCGCACCACCGACAGTCTGGCCCGCCACGACCAACTGCGCCAGCTGGTTGCCGATCAGAGGGGTCCGCCCGACCTGCTCCGCCGCGACGACGACCGCCCAGTAGGCATTCTGGTCCCAGCGCAGGAGCTGGCCGGTGAAGGCCATACCAAGGGTGAGGAACAGCAGGAGTACACCGGTGAACCAGTTCAGCTCGCGGGGGAACTTGTAGGATCCGGCCAGGAACTCGTGCGCCATGTGGACCACGACCAGGATGACCATAGCCGAGGCGCCAAAGTAGTGGATTCCCCGGATCAGGCTTCCCAGGACCGCCCGATTGGTGATGAACTCCAGCGACTCGTAGGCACTGTTCGGCGCCGGCACATAGCTGAACGAGAGGGCGACCCCGGTGATGATCTGGAAGATAAAAGCCACCAGCGTCGCACTGCCGAAGACGTACCACCAGTCCACATTGCGCGGGACCGGATGCGTGATGATCGGAAGGATCACGCTTCGGATGCCCAGCCGCTCATCCAGCCATCGGAAGAACCGTCCGCTCATGCACGCCTCATCAGCCGATCGGTAGCGGGCGCGTCAGGATCTCCAGCCGGCCGTCCCGCACCCGGGACTGGTACTCGAACAGCGGCCGGGGCGGCGGACCGGCCGCCACCGTCCCGTCGGCATAGAATACGCCCCCGTGGCACGGGCAGAGGAAGATCCGGGCATCCGGCAGCCAGTTCACCGGGCACCCCAGATGGGTACAGTTCACCGCGAACACCGTGAAATCGGCAAGCGCGGCACTGTTCCGTCGGACCCAGACCGCCGTCTCGGCAGTCAGGCCGGCCCAGGGCAGGGGCGAGGGGTCCCGGAAGCTCACCTGGACCGTCTCCCCGACCCGGAACTTCGCAGCATCGCCCAGCGGAATCCAGACATTCGTCTCCGGGTGAATCAGGGGGCTGAGCAGGTATGCCACGATAGGGATCCCCACCACGGCTGCGGCCAGAGCGCTGAGCGCGATGCTGAGGCGGCCCAGGAACTCCCGCCGACTCACCGGGTCATCGTGATGGTTCGGTCGATGTACCGCTCTCACCGCCGCAATTCTCCGATCCAGCCGGCCAGGGCAATCCCGAAAATGACCACCCCGGCCAGCATGAAGAGATTGTTGATGATGAAGCCGGCCATAAAGAGCGTGATCCCTGCGGCCATCACGGCCGGCCACGCCGTTGGCCGCGGCAGGTGGAACGCACTCGCCTCATCCGCGGGCGCGTCGCGCACGTCCCGATTTGCTTCTCCTGCTTCGCTCACCACGACACCCCATCACTGACTGGCTTCCGCACCTCACTATCTCGCCCTTCATCTATCGCCGTGATCTCCTCCCGGGCCGCCCGCTCGAACCAGCGGTAGAAGACCACCGCCGCCGCGCCCAGAAACCAGAATGCCCCGCCGATCCACATCAAGAGTCCTCCGAGCTGTTGATCTGCCAGCGGCGTAAGGCCGAGCGCCGTGCGTACCACCGCGGTCGGTCCATCCTGGGCATAGGTCGGATAGAGCACGTGCGCCGCGAAGGTGATCAACGCCGCCAGCGCCGTCGAGCTGACCCCGGCGCCGAAGATGTAGACGATCTGAACCAGCTCCGGCAGCCTCAGCGAGCCGATTGGACGGCAGATCGGCACCCAGAACAGGCCGGCCGAAAGGAGGAAGCAGAGGTGCTCGACAGCGTGGAGTGCCTCGCTGCGCAGCGCGGCCTCGTAGAACAGCGGAAGGTGCCAGAGCCAGGTGAGCACGGCATAGAGGACGAAGGCGACCAGCGGCGAGACGAGCAACCGCGTGCACCGCCAGCGCATGAATACCGCCTCCAGCAGCCCGGCCAGCGATGACGGCAGTCCGGCCAGGATCAGCGGCGGGACAATCAGCAGAAAGAGAAGGTGCTGGAGCATGTGCGCACTGAAGAGATAGCGATCGGCGAGCAGATCAAGCGGCGAGAGCAGAGCGAGCGCAAGTACGGCCACACCCCCCAGATAGCAGGCCGCGCGCCAGGAAGGGCCAACCTCACCTTCCTGGCGGTCGCGCACCGCGCCAACCCAGTAGGTGATCAGCAACAGGCCAAGCCCGGCCAGGATCGTCGGATCGCTGTTCCACGCCGTCAGGAGATGAGCGTCCACAGGTATACCACCGGAAAGATCACCACCCAGACCGCATCCACGAAGTGCCAGTAGAACGAGATCGCCTCCACGCCAGAAGCCCCGCGCACGCGCTGCCCGCCTGGCTCGACCAGCCCGGCGAGGATCGCCATCGAGATCAGACCAACGAGAACGTGCAGGCCGTGGAAGCCGGTCAGGGTGAAGAAGGTGGACCCCCAGAGATTGCGGCTGATCGTTACGTTCTCGAGGTAGAGGCGGACGTACTCGTAGCCCTGACCGGCGAGGAAGATCGCCCCGAGCACGATCGTCAGGATCAGCCAGCGGCGAACCGCCGCAGCATCCCCCCGTGACAGGTGTGCGGTAACCCGGGCCATAGTTAGACTGCTCGACAGCAGGAATACAGTGAAGACCCCCGTCACCGGCACATTCAGCACCTCTTTCGGCGTCGGGCCAGCCGTGCTCGCGCCGCGATAGACGATATAGGTGATGATCAGGGAAGCAAAGAAGAGCGCCTCGGAGGTGATAAAGACGATGACCCCCAGAACGTTTGGATCAACGCGGCGGATAGCCTCCAGGCCGACGTCCGGCTCCGTGCCTCCGTGCCCCGCGCCCATTGCAACGTGTCCTGCCATAGCACTCCTCACCTGACTGCGCTAGACCGGATCAGGGGAATCGGGGTGCTTGAGGTCCCAGAGGGGCCGCCGACTGCGGATCGGCGGGAGCTGCGAGAAGTTGTATGGCGGGGGCGGAGAGCTCGT
>JADGGD010000114.1 GCA_019690095.1 Chloroflexota bacterium | reverse complement strand
GAAGAAAATCACCGGCGAGAGAAGTGGAAGTGTAACATTCCAGAAGCGCGCCCACGTACCCGCCCCGTCAATGCTGGCCGCCTCATACAGCTCTGTCGGGATATTCTGGAGTCCGGCGAGAAAGATGACCATCGCGCTTCCAAGCGACCATAGCCCCATAATGATGAGGGCCGGCTTTGCCCAGACAGGATCGACGAACCACTGGGGAGACGGGATCTGCAGCCGTCGCAGGAGCAAGTTCACCAGGCCGAAGTCCGGATTGAACACCCATAGCCACAGCATGGCTGAGGCTACCGTCGGCGTAATCGACGGCAGATAGTACACAGTTCGGAACACTCCTACCGCCCGGATCCGGAGGTTCAAGGCAAGAGCCGCCAGCAGAGCCAGGAGAACATGAAGCGGTACGAAGATGAACGTGTAGTAAGCGGTGTTGTAGAGCGATACAGGGATCAGCTCATCTGAGAGAAGCGTGCGGAAATTTTCCAGCCCTGCAAATGACGGCGGAGTCAGAAGAGACCAGTTCATGAAGATAAGGATCAGCGAAAACAACATTGGCCCGGCCACCCAGAGGACAAAGCCCAGCAGCCAGGGCGCAATGAAGAGGAATCCATCCACCGCCTCACGGCGGGCAAGGCCGGCTCTTCGACGAACCGATACGGCAGCGATATCGCTCATGTTTTCCACACGCCTGCTTCGGTCCCTGCTCGCGGCCTTCGCATCCGGTGGCCGTGCGGTTTAGTCCGGAAGGGATGTCGACCGTTCGGCTGGAAGCCATTATAGCGGCAGGAAGATTCGTGTCAACAATGTTATGCTCGTATACGGCTCTTCGGTCCGCGGTACGGATCCTGCAGCCTCCATGGTCCGAGCACTTTGTACACAGACGCTCGCTAGCCTGCCTGACCGAGACCAGTGCTCTGGCGGCGCTCAGCGCGTTGTGTGAGCGCCTTTGGGAAGACTTCTCACGCATGGAGGATGGGGATGAGTACGGAGAAAGCGGCCGGTAAGGCCGAAGAGATCAAGGGGAAGGTCGAGAAGGAAGTCGGCAAGGTAACTGGCCGTGAGTCCCTCGTGGCCCGGGGCATCGCTGAGGAAGCCAAGGGCAAGGCCAAGCAGGCCGCCGGCACGGCGAAGGAGAAGGTGCACGAGGCGACCTCGACCGCAAAACGCCAGGCTAACCGCTCCTGATCTCGCGGTCTAACGGAGCACTGCTCCTGACGCGAGAGCGGCAAAGCTGCCTCGCACCACGGTCCAGTCGATGGGTTAGCTCGCCCCCTCAGGGGACTGCCCGGCTGACTGGACCGCTCCACCAGCCAGGATCTGCTGGTAGATCCGCTCATATCCCCTGACCATCTGATCCGCCGAGAACCGCTCCTGAACCCACTGGCGGCATCGATAGGGGTCGATCTCGTGACAGTGTCGGACGGCTTCGACCATCTCCTCCAGCGAGTCGACTACAAAGCCGGTCTCGCCGTCCAGGACAACCTCCGGAATCGATCCACGTCGAAAGGCGATCACCGGCGTGCCGCAGGCCATGGCCTCCGCCATCACCAACCCAAATGGCTCCGGCCAGCCGACTGGATGTAGTAAACACCGGGCTCGCGCGAAGAGCTGGCGCTTTTGCTGTGCATCGGCCTCCCCAAGGAAGGTGATCCGCGGGTCTGCAAGCAGAGGAGCAACCTCCTGCGTAAAGTAGTCCTGATCCGCCCGATCAACCTTCCCTGCGACGATCAAGCGCTGATCAAGACGGAGCGCAGCCTGGATCGCGACGTGGGTGCCCTTCTCTGCGCTGATCCGCCCGAGAAACAGGAGATAATCGTCTTTCGTCACGGAGAATGGGAAGCTCTCCACCGCGATCCCGTTGTAGACGACCCCCAGGAATCGATCGGGCGGGAATCCATCGCGTGCCGCATTGCTGATCGTGTTGTAATACCCGCGGTAGGTACGCCAGACAATCGCACAGTCCGGCTCCATGGGGCCGTGGACGGTCGTGAGCATCGGCGGGCGGAGGAGCTGGCTGAACGGCATGAGAAGCTCGCCGCAGTGATTGTGCACCACATCAAAACCGTCGGCTTCGGCGAGTACCGTAGCCACATGCGCAAGCTGCACCGGCAGGGGATTGGTCACATTTGCCGCCCGGAGGGGGACCGGACAGACGGAACGGAGGCGTGCCGTGGTTACTGAGTCACCGGTCGCGTACAGGGTGATCTCGTGTCCACGACGGACCAGTCCATCAACAAGGAGGCTGACAACAGCCTCGATTCCGCCGTAAGCTGGCGGCGGTACTCGCTCCCAGATCGGGCTCACGACAGCAATGCGCATTGCTCCCTTTCTCGTTCAGCCCCCGAGACCATCAATCCGTCCACCCGGCACGACTTCAATCTCATTGGTTACCGCGCGAACCCCTTCTACGATCCACGCGTCGTTCTCAGCCGCCGCACGGGCATCCTCTCCTCCGACCGTCCCGGCAAGCGTCACTACACCATCGTGCACGAGCACGAGGATCTCTGACCGATCGACCAGCGGATCCTTCTCCATGACCGCCTGGATAACCTCACCCAGGAGTTCATCATTCTCAGGCTCCGGATACAGGACCGACAGATGATTGCTCACCTCACGCACCCCACGAATCCACCAGCACAGCGCCCCGGCAAACTTGCGCTGGAGGAGCGTACCAACAATACCGTCTAGCCGAACAACCCCATTCACGGTCTTCACGCGTATCGCCGTCGCATCAATCCAGCGGTCCTCAGCAAGGGCATCGCGCACGGCCGCACTGATCTCCTGATCCGACCGCATCCCGGGCGGTCCGACGACAAGACAACTCCGCACCTGTCCTGCTCCCACGATATCTGCCAGGTCGGCCTCGATCCATCGTTTCTCGGCCAACCGGTTCACCCAGCCGGTCAGACCAACCCGATCATCGCGTACGCGTACTCGCACGCGCATCGCCCGCAGATCCAGGCGCGGATCCACTGTCAATCGGGCCCTGATCCGGGCGGCAAGCGACCGGGCCTCATCAGGCGCAGCAGATGCGCGGCGACTCTGCCGACCCACTCTCCCATCTCCGATTCAAACGGCTCAGCCGGGGGAACACCGCGATTGCCGCCAATGGGACCGCCCGGCAGGATAACGCGGCGCACCCGTCCTCCATTCGGGCTGGATATCCGACCGCGCCGCGCCAATGCAGCCGTCTGCGGGATCGCCTGCGGAAAACCTCGGGGTCCACTGCGAATCGGCGCCGTGACGCTGACCGCCGGTCCCCATTGGCCCGAACCAGGCAAGAACCGTTCCGGACTGCTCCGCCGACCCGGCATGCGGGTTGCTACCGTGGCCGCCCGGGGAGACTGGCAGGGAGGGTGGTAATTTATGGAACCGTGTCAAATCCCCCCCGAGGCAGGGGTCGGTGCGGGGGACTCGTCCTCAGGCGGCGGCATTCCCCTTCCGCCCGAGAACGATGAGCAGGTCACCCAGGCCGTCAGGCAGGCCTTCTTCCTCGATCCGATCCTTTCGGTGGACTCCTTCGAAATCACCACCGCGAACCGGGTTGTCTATTTGCGGGGGATGGTCCCGACCCCTGATCTGAAGGAGCGCGCCGAGCAGGTGGCCGCGCAGGTCCAGGGGGTCAACCGGGTCGTCAACCAGGTACGGGTGGTAACCCCCTGAGCATCACCCCATCTTCACGACGATATCGCCGATGATATTCGCCGCCGCATCACCCCGGTCTGCCGCGTTGCTCAGGTGGCGGTAGACCTCACGCATCTTAAGCACGTGAACGACATCCTCGAGGGCGCGAACACAGTCAAAGAGATGGGTAACCGCCTCGCGGTACACCGACTCGGCCACGTTCTCGAGGGTCTTGGCTCGTACCGCGTGGTCATTTGCCACGTTCGGGTGATCCCGGATGTTCTGAATGGCCAGGTAGATCTCGTCCGCCGCCTCGCGCAGAATTGAGGCGAGGCGCGCTACGTACTCATTCGGCTTGACCGCCAGGATCTGCATCTCGTCGATCGACGTGTAGGCGTAGTCGAGCATATCATCAACAGCCCGACTGAGAGCGAAGATATCCTCCCGATCGAAAGGGGTAACAAACGATCGGTTCAGATCGTCGATCAGGATGCGCCGGAGCTCGTCCTCCTCCTGCTCGAGCTGAGTTACCCTGGCCGCGTCGGCCTCGTTCCCAGTGCGGGCATAGCTCTCGAAGGCCTGGAGACCCTCGCGGGTCAGGCGTGCCTGATCGAGAAGCATCTTCAGGAAATCCGGTCTCTTGCGATGAAACAGCGAATTGAACATGGGCTCTGTCTCAACCGATCAGGAAAAACATAAGAGGATATACGATCAGCGCCACCACCGCGGTTGCTGGCAGGGTGATCAGCCAGGCCAGCGCAATCTGCTCGGCGACCTCCCAACGTACCTTCGTCAGGCGCTCCGAGGCCCCGACCCCGATCAAGGCCGCGCTCGCGATCTGATTCAGGCTGACCGGTCCGCCAAGGACGGTCGCCCCCAGGACGATGACCGTCGCGGCCACCTGGGCGACAAAGCCGTGGACCGGCCGCAGGCGGTAGAAGCGGGCACCAACGGTCCGGATGACCCGCCAGCCCCCGAGGCCTACCCCGAGCGCCAGCGCGAGGGCCGAGACCAGGATGACCCAGTTCGGGACGACGAAGGTCTGCGTCCATCCCGCCCGCAAGAGCACGAGCGCGATAATCCCCATTGTCTTCTGACCGGAGCTGGTCCCATTACTCAGGGCCAGCAGGAACGCCGTGATCAACTGTCCGCGTCGGAAGAACTCGTTGACCCGGGGCGTCATTCCCTGGGTCAGCACGAGAGTCAGCCGCATGAGCAGCCAACCGGCGAGTGCCGCGATCAGCGGCGCAAGCAAGAGCGCCAGTGCCAGGATCTCGAGGCCGCGCACCTGCACCACGGCCGGGCCGGCCGCTCCGATTCCACCGCCGATCAGCCCCCCCAGCAATGCGTGCGACGAGCTGGAAGGAATCCCCAGCAGCGAGGCCAGAGCGTTCCAGGCAAGGGCAGCGATAACCGCCGCGGCAAGGCTGGCCAGCGTGATCCCGCTCGGGTCAACAAGGCCGGTGCCGACCACGACGGCCACGGCAACACCGAACAGGAACGGGCCGACGAGGTTGCCAGCCGCGGCCAGCAGGAGCGCCCGCCGCGGACCGACGACACCGGTCGAGATCAGGGTAGCGACCAGGCTTCCGCTGGCATTGTAGCCGTTCAAGAAGGCGAACACCAGCGCCAGGCCGATCACGATTCCGCCGACCGTGGTCACAATGACGCCCGGCTTCGAGAGATCATCACGTGATCGGCCATGTTTCCCATCGGTCGCCAACCCCTGCCCTGCTACCATGAGCTATGATTTTACCACGATCAGCGCTCTCACCGACCGATCAGGCCATCCTCACTGTGTCCGCTCGGCTGCCTCAGGGGGACGAATCCAACCGCGGGCTCGCTCTTCCCGTTCCCGGTGGATTGTCCAGACCGTGTCGGGAACACGCCCCAGCAGATCATCTGGACTGGCGAATCGCTCAGTCGGAGGAAGGGCACTGATCAGCTCATTCGGGAGACCGATGTTAGCATCGAGCAGTGCACGCAGGAGCTCATCGCGCGTCATGCCGCGTGACCAGTCCAGTTGCCCGAGAAGCTCACGCACTCGTTCACGGTCAAGCATTTCTTATCCTCCGTGAGAATGATCGGTCATCACACTGATTCGCCGGTTCTGCACTTCTGTAAGATATGCGCCGGGATGGGGTCATGCTCTCACAATGCCGCCTCCCACACGGCAGGTAGGCAGCCTGCCGCAGCCCGCCGCGCTGTCTGGTAAGATAGAAGGTGATATGGACACGCCTGGAAAGGATACACCCAAGACCCTCATGCACGCCGAGGAGGCGCTGGCAACGCGCCTTGCCCTCCTCTTCCGAGACCACGGTTTCCAGCTTCTCCTCGTCGGCGGCTCCGTGCGCGACATGCTCCTGGGGCGGGAGACCCACGATCTCGACTTCGCGACAGATGCCCTCCCGGAGCAGACACGCCAGATCCTGAGCCGGGCGCATCCGACCGCCCTCTACACTGTCGGGGAGAAGTTCGGCACCATCGGCGCCACCTTTGACGCGATTGTCGTCGAGATCACCACCTTTCGAAGCGAGAGCTATCAGCCCGGCTCACGCAAGCCGGAAGTTCGCTACGGCCGTTCGCTCGTGGAGGACCTCGCGCGCCGTGATTTCACGATCAACGCGATCGCTCGCGACGTCCTGACCGGCGCACTGATCGATCCCTTTGGCGGCCAACACGATCTCCAGCAACGCCTGATCCGAGCGGTCGGCGATCCTATCGAGCGATTCCGCGAGGATCCGCTGCGCATCATGCGCGCGGTGCGCTTTGTGGCCCAGTTCGACTTCACCCTTGAAGCCCGCACCCGCAGTGCTATCCCCATCTGTGCAGAGCTCCTGCAGCAGGTCAGCCGTGAGCGCATCTTCGATGAGATGAACCGTCTGCTGGTCGCGCCGCGTGCGTCGCGCGGCCTCCGCCTCATGGCCGATCTCGGGATCCTCGCGGTTATCCTGCCCGAGGTGCTGGATCTGCGGCGAACCACCCAGGGCAGGCGATCAAAGGATGTCTTCGAGCACACCCTTCGGGTCATCGATCGGACCGCGCCGGATCTCGTTCTCCGATGGGCGGCGCTGCTCCACGATATCGGCAAGCCGCGGACGATCGTCCAGACGGACGGCGAGATCCACTTCCCCGGCCACGAGCTGGTTGGCGAGCGCATGTGCCAGGAGATCCTGACACGCCTGCACGCTGACTCGCACCTGATCGACCGGGTGCGCCGGCTGACCGCGCTGCATATGCGTGCCAATCAGTACGAGGATGAGTGGACCGACGGTGCCGTGCGCCGCCTCGTGCGCGACGCCGGGGAAGACCTCGAACTTCTCCTTGAGCTTTCGACCGCCGATGTCACAAGCTACCGCGCCGCTCGGGTCGAAGCCGCTGTTGATCGGGTCCGGCGCCTCCGCGAACGCATTCGCCAGCTCGAAGAGCAAGCCCGCATCGAAGAGATCAAGAGCCCGCTTAACGGCCACGAGCTCATGGCCATGTTCGGCCGCGGCCCCGGCCCATGGATCAAGGCTGTGAAAGATTACCTGCTTGACCTGGTGCTCGAGGGGAAACTCGCGCCCGACGACAAGGCCACGGCAGAGGCCCTCGCACGCCAGTTCGTCAAGGAGCGTCTGGCGGCCTAGGAATCACCCTGCGGGAATGCCGCTCGCTCGGCCAGCACGAGCGCCTGGCTCACGACGCGGGAGATCAGATCATCACCGGCCTGGCGGTTCTCTCGGAGCTCCGGAAGGTCTCTGGGGCCGATCCAGCGCGCCGCGCTGAACTTCTCCGCCTCAAGATGGGGAGAAGAGAGATCGCCGTCGACCGCGACGAGAAAATCGAACTCACGCCGCCGGTCAACCCGGTCACCGTGCACGGTCTCCCAATCGGTCACCGCGACCAGATCGAGGATCCGACGCAGGCGCCAGCCAGTCTCCTCCCGGACCTCACGCTCCAGCGCTGCAGCCAGCGTCTCACCGGGCTCGACATGCCCACCCACGATATCCCAGCAGCCGGGGAAAAGCGACCGATCATCCGAGCGCCGGAGCACCAGGACACGGCCCTTCTGGATAATCAGGGCACCCACCACGCACCGCCGTCCGTCCAGCCGTGCCTGCTCCTGCAGGGCAGCGAGACGGGCAGCCGTGTCCCGATCAATCACCCGCCGTCCTTCCGCACCGCCACAGCCTCACCGTGGACTGTAGGGAGCTCACCGGTGCTCAAGGATGATTGACCGAAGGGCATGCACAAGCTGCGCACGGGCTGGCTCGTCCAGGATGCGGCCGGTCGTCGACTCGTAGAGCGCGACCATCGTATCCAGGTTGAGGAGCCAGACAACCGCCTGGCGGGGAGTGAGGTCGGCGATCACATCGCCGATCTGGACAGGGTGACGGTCCCACACGTGCCGCCGCTGGCGGCACCGGAGACGCGGTGGTAGCTCACCGGGAGGAGTATGCCGACGCCCGCGTCGGAATCGACGGCCAGTAACTTCCGGAAGGTCGTCATCACCGGAGCCCTGGTAATAGCGCTCTTCCATGCCTTCCCCCTCCTGGCAGCAGACCGACCGGCTTCCCGCTTCAGGCCAGGCCCCCGCCTCTGACCGCCCCAATTATAGCATGGCACCCTGGCTGACTCCACCTCCGCGCGGCTGGTACAATACCGCCCGACGCGACCACAGTCGCGAGCCTGTAGACGCGGAGGGTAAGGAGAATGCCGCTCGTCATCGTGAAACTCTATGAGGGCCGCACCATCGAACAGAAGCGCGCCGCCGCCAAGGCAATCACCGACGTGATCGTGGAGACCCTCAAGACAACGCCGGAGGCCACCCAGGTCATCTTTGAGGACGTCAAGCGAAGCGACTGGGCAATCGCCGGCAAGCTCGCCAGCGACTGAGCACGTCCAGCTCACGGCCGCCACGCCTTCGCCATCTGATGGATCAGCGTGATGTCCGCGCGGGAGTCCGCCAGATCGGTGACTGGCGTGCGGCCCTGCACCACGCATTCGTGGAAGTGGAGGAGTTCTTCCTTGAACGCCTCGGCGTACGAGACGGTCACCTCCTTCTCCCAGGCAGCGGCCTCCAGTCGATCCGGCAGTGTTTCGCTTCCCTGAACGTACACCCGTGTCGGGTAGTTCCGCAGGAATGGAGACGGGAAGACGATCCGCACCCGCGCGCCGTCCGCGTAGAAGGCCAGCTCCTCGTTGTAGTCGCGCAGGTCGGAGAGGTAGGTCCAGGTCAGCGAGGCGCATACATCCCCAGCGTAGTGGAGGAAGGTCGAAAAACACTTCCCCCGGTTCCAGATCTCGGTATGCGTCACGCGCTCCGGCTCCCCGAGGATACCGCGCAGGGCGTTGACATCGTGGCACAGGCTTCCCAGCATCAAGCCCAGCGCCGCCCGCTGAATCGGCGGTGCGTCCGGTCCAAGGACCTCTTCAATGAGCGCCGCCTCAGGTCCCGAGGTCACCGCTGTGATCATGCGCTCCCCCAGCTCGGCCGTTGGCACCGGCCCGGGCGGGGCTGGCGGGTGAAATACGTGATGCTGGTAATACAGCTCGCTCGCCGGATGCAGGACCGTGATCCGGACATAGCGAAGACCGGTCAGCTCCCGGACCAGCCGCTGTCCGTACCGATAGGCCGGGTCGTAGCGCTTCATATAGCCGACCATCAGGCAGATGCCGCTCGAACGCACTGCTTCCGTGATCGCCTCGACCTCGCGCAGCGTGTAGCAGAGGGGTTTCTCGACGAACACGTGCTTTCCGGCCCGTGCCGCCGCAATGACCGGCTCGGCATGGGAACCGCTGGTCAAAATCAAGACGGCATCAAGATCCTGATGGAGAAGCTCATGGTAATCGGTGAAGCGGGAGCGGATGCCGTAGTAGTCGCCCACCGCATTCAGCGTACGCTCGTTCAGATCTGCTAGCGCAACGACGACGTAGCGATCGTCCAGCTCCCGCAGGTGCGGCAGGTGCATCATCTGGGCGATCCCACCGCACCCGATGACCCCGACCCGTAGGAGCTCAGCCATGCCCGT